>JABXIV010000103.1 GCA_013372925.1 Alphaproteobacteria bacterium | reverse complement strand
GGCTGACATGCGGCCTGGCGCTTTTTCGCCCAGTGTACGGATACGCTCAGCAATCTCATCGACGGCCATGGCCAGTTCGGTATATTGCGTTTCGGTCAGCGTATGTACGGCTTGAAACAGTGGTCCTGTTACGTTCCAGTGGACATTCTGCGTTAGCACATAAAGCTGAACCGTTTCAGCCAGAACTGGCTTCAGGGATACGGCCATTTTCTGTTGGTCAGTCTGTGCAAAGCTAGTCATAAATTCCTCCGTTTCTTGATAGGAACATATATAACCCAGAATTGTGTCAGTGTTAAATTGATTAAAATCAATCCAGTAATCGATTTTATCAATTAATTGTCCGTCCGGATTTTTCCTGCCTCCAGATGTGCCAGGAATAGAAGATGATAAAGAGCGTTACAGGCAATACCGTGCCAAGCACAAGGCCAGCCAAATATGGCGCCTCTATCAGGAATGAACCAATAAAGATCACAGCGCCTGATGCCATGAAAAGCTTTGCCCCAAGGCGGTGAGTCTTCTTCCAGACGGTATCGCTTGAAAGCGTCCAGGGTGTGCGAATGCCGATAAAGAAGTTGGACTTCAGCTTGGTCATATAGTTCCCGATCACCACAAAAAGGATGCCGACCGCGGCAATGATTGTCTTCGGCCCCATGGGTTCATAGCCAAAGCCAGCGGCGATGATGGCACTTTGGGCGGCTGCAAGCACTGCCAGCGTGCCAAAAACGATCGCCTGCACTGCCTTGGTGGATTTTCCGATATTGTCTTTTCTGGGCTCTAAAACTGGGAGGGCTGACATTAGAAGGAGAGAGATAAGTTGAACGCCCGGCAGCATGAAGAAGGCGAATAGCGGGCTTGCCCAATCATCGGCTTCGCCTTTGATGTTCCAATGGATCGGAATTTGGGCGCCGGGCTCCACCATCTGGTAGGCGATCAGGCCCGCAATGGTTGTCAGGGCAAACAGTGCCCAGGCAAATTTAAGCTTTGCCATCATTTGATTGGCTCCCTTCTTCGTCATTCGTGCCAAAAATTCCAGCCACCAAGGCCAGCATTTCTTCAACAACGCTTGTGTTCAGGCTGTAGGTGATTGTGGTGCCGCTGCGTTCTGTGGTTACCAAATCCGCAGATTTGAGCACGTTAAAATGCCCGGAAAGCGTGGACTTCCCGACATCAAGTTGTTCTGCAATTTCCCCAGCTGTCATGTCTCGGGCTTTCAGCATTGCCAATATTTTTCGCCGTACGGGCGAGGACAATGCATGAAATACATCTGCCATCTTCTGGTCCTTATTTCTGTATTTCGCTAAATACCGAAATAATGTGCGTTAGGGAGATTGTCAAGTGCTTCGCGAATGCTTCAGATGAGCTTCAGTGAAATCGCGCCTGATGCGATCAGGGGCACTGCCATCCAGCGGCGCCGGCTGACCTTTTCCCGCAGCCACAGGGTGCCAATCGCCATGGCGAACAGGATGCTTGTCTCCCTTATGGCTGCAATCTCACCTAGGGATCCTATGCTGTAGGCATAGAGTGCGATGCCGTATCCTGTGTGCGCGATAAGGGCGGCTGTCATGCCGGGGCGCCAAACTGCCACTGCATCCTTGAAAATCTTCGGGCCGCGCTGCCACAGCCCGTAGGCGATGAAGATGGGTGAAAAACCAAGCCCTGACCAAATGATGTAGGTTAGTTCCGTTGGTGCGCGCCGCACGGCAAGGCCATCGATGATTGTGTAGGCGGCGATCATTGTGCCAGTCAGGACAGCGAAAAAGAAGCCGCTGGTGTCGTTGCCTGTAGCCTTGTCTTTCTTGCCAGTCGAGGTGCTCAGGAAAATGCCGAATGCAAGGATCATCACAGCCCCGACTTCAGGCAAGGACATTTCACCCGCAAGGAATAAATAACTGAACAGGGCCACGAGCGTAGGGCCAAGCCCTCGCGCGATAGGGTAGATGAAGGTGAGGGCGCCCATCTCAAGCGCTTTGGTAAGCGATATTTGATATACAAAATGTATAATGAAGGAGGCACCCAGCCACGGCCACAGGTCTGGGGGTGGTAGGGGTGCCAGATGCAGGAAGGGCAAATATAGAACGCCGCCAAAGCCCGATAGGCACATCATGGCGGCGAACTTGTCTTCCGTGCGCTTTAAAATCGCGTTCCACACAGCATGCATCATTGCCGATGTGAGAATCAGGATCGTTGCGAGTGTGGAGGCTGAAGCGTCGATGGTTTGGTTACCTCAGCTTGCTGCAGGCATCCTGAATACGGCTGCATGCTTCCTTGAGGGCCTCTGTCGAGGTGGCGTAGGAAACCCGGAAATGGGGGCTAAGGCCAAAGGCTGCGCCGTGCACAGCTGCAATGCCGTAGTCTTCCAGGATATAGGTAACAAAATCCTCGTCTGTTTCGATCAGCTCGCCGCCTGGCGTTTGCTTGCCGACGCAGCCGGCGATTGAAGGGTATACATAAAATGCCCCTTCTGGCGTGGGGCATGTGATGCCGTCAGCCTCATTCAGCATGCCCACCACCAGATCCCGTCGGTCCTGGAATGTGGCGGCGCGCGCCTTCAGGAAATCCTGTGGCCCTGTCAGTGCGGCAACGGTTGCGGCCTGGCTGATGGAGCAGGGGTTTGACGTGCTTTGGCTCTGCACTTTGGCCATGGCCTTGATGAGCTTTGCGTCGCCGCCGGCGTATCCAATGCGCCAGCCGGTCATGGCGTAGGCTTTGGCGACGCCGTTCATCGTCAGCGTGCGGTGGGCGATGGCTGGAACCGCTTGGGCCATGGTCTTGAAGGCGAAGTCGTCATAGATGATGTGCTCATAAATATCGTCAGCGAATACCCACACATGCTCGTGCAAGTCCAAGACGTCACCGAGCGCCTGAATCTCGGCCTCTGTATAGGCGGCACCCGAAGGGTTGGACGGTGAGTTGAAAATCAGCCATTTGGTTTTGGGTGTGATCGCAGCTTCCAGCGCCTCTGGCGTCATTTTGAACCCGGTGTTGATGGAGGTGTGTACGAACACGGGTGTGCCGCCTGCCATTTGCACAATGTCAGGGTAGCTTACCCAGTAAGGCGTGGGGATGATGACTTCGTCGCCCGGGTTCAGGGTGGCCATCATGGCGTTATAAATGGTGTGCTTGCCGCCCGAGTTAACGGTTATGTGGTCTGATGTGTAATGCAGGTCATTTTCGCGCCTGAACTTCTCAATCACCGCGGCCTTGCATTCGGGGGTGCCGTCCACGGCCGTGTATTTGGTTTGCCCGTCCCATATAGCCTTGATGGCCGCTTCCTTGATATGGTCTGGCGTGTCGAAATCCGGCTCGCCCGCGCCCAGGCCAATCACATCCTTGCCAGCGGCCTTCAGTTCTCGCGCCTTGGTGGACACGGCAATAGTGGGTGACGGTTTGATGCGGTCGAGTGTTGCTGCAAGGAATGACATGAGGCTACCCCGGGAAAGTCATTAATCCGAAGTCGGCAGATTAGGCGCCCTGGTCTGTTGCTGCAATGTTTTCCTGAGGGAAGGGGATGGCGTGCGGGCATGAGAGAAGGTCGAAGTCATACACCGCACACCACCCTTGGATCAAACGGGCGAACCCGCTTGCGGGACGGCCTGTGAGAATTGGGAGGGAAGCACAGGCCTTGGGAAGGTAGGGTAGGAGGCTGCCAGATGCATTTCGGAGCGCTGGCAGCCGTCCCGGGAAAGTTTTAGAAGCTGGCGCTGATGCCTGCCACGATAGCAGCCTTGCCGATGCCTGACACGTTGGTGTCAACGTAAGATACGCTCAGCTCAAACTGTTCGAATGCATATGCAACGCCTGCGCTCCAGTCCCATTTATCGGTGCCGAATGCGCCGTCTTCGTAGGCAACGTGGCCAGCGAGAGAGAATGGCGTTTCACCAAGCGGCATGCTGCCATCAAGGTACAGGTAAATGTTGTCTGTGCTGCCAACGTTTTCCTGATCCCACACATAGGCAGCGCCCAGTGTCCAGTCTACGGTGTCCTGAAGTGTGCCGCCGATAGAGCCGTAAAGTTCAACATAATAAGTGTCGCTTGAGCCAGGGTAAGTATAGGCGAGCACACCGATGTCAGTTGAAAGATCGCCGATCTGCGACGCGTAACCGGCGTAGATGTCCATCTCGAACTCTGACCCGCCGTAGGGCTCGATGGAGCTACCCCAGGTGCCCACATAAAAACCGCTTTCGTGGCTCACGTCGAAGCCACCCTGAATGGCCGGATCGTGGTTGGAAAGCGAGAGACCGCGGAAGCGGTACTGCGTGTAGATCGCAGCGTTGGCAGACAGTGAGAAAGCAGAGCTTTCATCTGCAGAAGCTTGTGGCGCGAAAAGGCCGCAAGCCATCAGGCCGGTGCTAACAAGTAAGGCTTTCTTCATTGAGCTAAATGTTTTTGTGGGCATTGTTTCCTCCGTTAAAGAATCTGTGTTTTTGATCCAATCAGGCTCCTTAACAGCAAGCAGTGTGCCAAAATGAAATAATATTATAAAACCTTTGATTCAAAGGACATTTTAGGAATGCTGTGTGTTCTATTGCTTCATTAAATGGTCACAAAAAGGGCAATGATTAAAAAATAGACATTTTAGGCAGCTTAAAATGTGTGCCAGAACGCTTGAAAACAAACCGTGAACAGGGCAGTCTCTCAAGCTGAGTCTTTTGTAACCGGAGCGCAAGAATGATCCCGAACGACAGCACCGTCCCTTTTGTGCCGCATAGGCCCGAACGCCCGGATAAATCCGAGGCAGGGATCGCTTTTGATCTGGTAAGCGAGTTTACGCCGTCTGGTGATCAGCCGACTGCGATCAAGGAGCTTGTTGGCGGCATCAGGGAGCGTGAGCGTGATCAGGTGCTTCTGGGCGTTACCGGCTCGGGCAAGACATACACCATGGCCAAGGTGATTGAGGAAACGCAGCGGCCTGCGCTCATACTTGCGCCAAACAAAACGCTTGCGGCCCAGCTTTATGGCGAGTTCAAGGGCTTCTTCCCCAACAACGCTGTCGAATATTTCGTTTCATACTACGACTATTATCAGCCGGAAGCCTATGTGCCGCGCACGGATACGTTCGTGGAAAAGGAGGCCACCATCAACGAGCAGATCGACCGCATGCGCCACTCGGCCACGCGGGCTATACTTGAGCGCGATGATGTGATCATCGTGGCGTCTGTATCGTGCATATATGGTATCGGCTCTGTTGAGACCTATACAGCCATGACCTTCATGCTGAAGGCGGGCACGGAGGTTGACCAGCGCGAACTGTTGCGGCGGCTTGTTGCCATGCAATACACGCGCAACGACACAGCCTTTCAGCGTGGTACCTTCCGTGTGCGCGGCGATGTGATCGATATTTTCCCAAGCCACTATGAAGACCGCGCCTGGCGGCTGATGATGTTTGGCGATGAGATTGAGGATATTGTGGAGTTTGACCCGCTGACCGGCGAGAAGACCCGGTCGCTTGATATGGTCAAGGTGTATGCGAACAGCCACTATGTCACGCCGCGGCCAACGCTCGATCAGGCGATCAAGCATATCAAGGCAGAGTTGGAACAACGCCTGAAGTGGTATGAGGATCGCGGCCGCATTCTTGAAAGCCAGCGGCTGGAGCAGCGCACCCGCTTCGATATCGAGATGATGGAAGCAACGGGCGCTTGCGCCGGCATTGAAAACTACTCCCGCTATCTTACGGGGCGGAACCCCGGTGACCCGCCGCCGACCCTGTTCGAATATCTGCCTGAAAACGCCCTCTTGTTTGTGGACGAAAGCCACGTGAGTGTGAGCCAGATTGGCGGCATGAGCCGGGGAGATGCGAAGCGGAAATCCACCCTTGCAGATTATGGCTTTCGCTTGCCTTCCTGCATGGACAACAGGCCGCTTAAGTTCGAGGAATGGGACGCGATGCGCCCGCAAACGGTTTATGTCTCCGCGACCCCGGGCGACTGGGAGATGGAGCGCACAGGCGGCGTGTTCACCGAGCAGGTTATTCGCCCGACTGGTCTGATTGACCCTGAGATCGATATTCGCCCCGTGGAAAGCCAAGTGGATGACCTGATGCACGAGGCCCGCCGGCAGGCCGAGAAAGGCATGCGCGTGCTGGTAACCACGCTGACCAAGCGCATGGCTGAAGACCTAACGGAATACTTGCACGAAAACGGTGTGAAGGTGCGCTACATGCACTCTGATATCGATACATTAGAGCGCATCGAGATTATCCGTGACCTGCGCCTTGGGGCCTTCGATGTGCTGGTGGGTATCAACCTGCTGCGTGAGGGGCTCGATATCCCCGAATGCGGCCTCGTGGCCATTCTGGATGCGGACAAGGAAGGCTTCCTGCGGTCTGAGCGCTCGCTGGTGCAGACCATCGGCCGCGCGGCACGGAACGTGGAAGGCCGCGTGATCCTTTATGCCGACAAGATCACCCGATCGATGAAGGCCGCGATTGACGAGACCGACCGTAGGCGCGCCAAGCAGATTGCCTACAATGAAGCGCACGGCATCACGCCGCAAACGGTGAAGAAAAATGTCGGTGATCTGATGGCCGATGTGTCTGCCGGTGATTATGTCACGGTGGATATCGGCGAGGATGCCCAGCATCTGGTGGGCTCTAACCTGAAGAAGCATATCGAAGGCCTGAGCACCAAAATGCGTGAGGCCGCGGAAAACCTTGAGTTTGAAGAGGCTGCGCGCCTGCGTGACGAGATCCGCAAACTGGAGGCTGGCGAGCTGGGCATTGAAGACAAGCGCTTAAAGCCCAAGGGCCGCGCAACCGGCGGCCGCCCCGGCACCCGCACCCACAAGGCGAAATCCAAGAAGAAGCTGTATTAGGTGTGCCTATGAACCGGGTTGACTTTGACGCATACTGTAGCACCCTCAAGGCCACCACGAACGTGGTGCAGTGGGGTGGTTCAAGTGTGTGGAAAGTGGGCGGGAAGATATTCGCCATCTGCTCGCATTGGGGCCCGGTTGACCGCGATTGCATCAGCTTCAAATGCGCTGAGCACAGCTATCAGGTGCTATGCGAACTTCCGGGTGTTGTGCCAGCGCCGTATCTGGCGCGCGCCAAATGGGTGCAAGTGCAGTCGAATGAGGCGCTGACAGACGATGACGTGAAATCCTATATTGAAAAAGCGCATGCTCTGATCGCCGCCAAACTAACGAAAAAACAACAGCGTGAACTTGGCCTGATAACGGGCTGATTGGCGGAAAACCGTAACAGAATGGCGGGCAAGTTATCTGGTCGCCTGATATGGTTCAGCCTTTCAAGTTCGGAGGAAAGCCATGGCATTTTTCAAAGCAAAAGACTTCACTGCCACCTGCGCGTGGGATGCGATTGATATTGCGACTGTTGAAGGCGCAAGCGTGCGCCTGCATTGGACGGACAAGCCCTACAAGTGGCACATCAACGACGGCGATGAAGTGTTCGTGTTGCTTGATGGCGTGGTGAAAATGCACACGTGCGACAGTGACGGACGTGAGCAGGTGACCCGCATGGAAGCGGGCCATATCTTTCATGCGGGGGTGGGGGATGCCCATGTTGCGCACCCCGTGGGCGAGGCGCGCATTCTGGTGATTGAAAAGCCGAGCAGTGTTTGAGGTGGGTAGTTCTATTCTGCGGGTAGTGGTTTCTTCCAGCCCCGGATGCTTTCTTCCAACTGTATTACAGCGTCGCGAACCATTTCTCCGCCGGGCTGGAGATCACCAAAACGTTTAAAAAAGCCAATGGTGTAAGCGGCAGGCAAGCTGAAGATATAATGTTCACCAGAAGGGTCGGATATTTTTATGTCCAGGGTTTCTACTCTCAACAGTGCGTCTAGAAGGTCATCATCGTCCAGTTCAATATAGAATTCTTCGCGGAAATAGCATTTTATCACCGTGCACGTGTCCAGATAGCGTTTTGAAGGCTGTAGCTGCCGGATTGCACCGCCTCGTAATGTAGCGCGGACAAAATTGTTCCAACCGTGGTGTCGGCCAACATACCTTTCTGGCGGCCCTTTTATGCTTTGGATGGATTGGTCATTCAGTTCATCTACTTCGATCTTATCGGAAATATATAACCGGATGGGGATTTCATCGCTTGCTGGGTCATAATAGGATTCAAGCCAGAAACGTTGGGCAATGAGATAGTCATTGGCCCCAAACAGGGTTGGGCTATTGGTGTCATAAGGGCCGGTGATTCTTGTGTAAGCCTCAAAATCATCACGGTAGATAGTTGACCTTAGAAAGGTCTTTTCTATACGCCCGAGCAACTTATCTACCTTTTTATTGTGTTTCCTGATTGCTTTGGCTTCCGCTTTTCTGCGCTTTTTCTCGGCTTTCAAACGGGCCTTTTCAGCCTTTTTGGCTGCCTTCAGGATCTTCTTGTGATGCTTTTTTTGCTCTTTGGTCAGGCCGTCTGTTTCAACAGCGCGCAACTCTTCAAGTGTCATTTCCTCAAAAGGTTTGGGAAGTGGCGCGGCGTGCAAGGTGCCTGCCAGCAAAAATACCGCAGTTGCGCATGCTAGAAGTTGTTTCATGGAAGTCCCCCGTCAGAAATTTCCAGCAGGGTAGCAAGAACAAACAAAGAACACAAATAAATTGTATAAGTGCACCTTATGGGCGTTTCAGTCTCCCCCTACTGTGGTGCTACGGCGTTCCCAAATCATGTTATTCCGCCAGTTGTCGTGCAGTTTGCCAATCCGTTCCCGTGTGCCTATGTGACGAAAACCGCAGGATTTGTGCAGCGCCTGTGAGCCGAAATTGTCTTCAAAAATACCGGCTTGGAGCGTCCAAAAACCAAGCTCCTCCGAGCGTTTGATCAGGGCGTTCAGCAACAATTTGCCCACGCCTTTGCCGCGCGCTTCTTCACCGATATAAACACTAACCTCCGCAACGCCTCTATAGGCACACCGGTCTGAAACCGGCCACAAAATCGCCCAGCCCAGAATGCGTTTCCCGTCTGTGGCGACAAGCGCGCTGTTCTTCACGCTTTTTGTCTCAAAGTCGGCCTGCGCCTTCGGTTCGGTCTCGAACGTTGCGAGGCCTGTTTTGATGCCTTCCTGATAGATACGGTCAACATCTGCCCAATCAGCGGAATTATAGTCGCGTGTGGTGATCATAAGGTGGTCTCCTGACGGAGAAACTTTAGGGCCGGAACAATTGGAACGGCAATAGGGATAATGTTTTGCGCCCATCAAATTTTTCGTGAAACGGGTTAGGTGCGACTGTCTGTCCGTTGCAGGATGCGCTGAATAAAGGCTGGCAGGCTAGGGGTAATTTGCCGCAGCTTGTGGTTGGCGTTGGGGAATTGCCCCCTTAGTCGCCTGATGCGGCGCAAGAGTTTCGGGTTAAATGCGGCCACAGTCAGCCCCAGTGCGATCAGGATAACGCCTGTGGGTAGCGGTAGTGGTAGGGTGACTGCTCCCAATATTAGCAGGATGAGCGCAATGGGGAGCGCGCTCCACCTTAAAAGTCTTCGCCAACGTTTCATCTTTGATACTCATG
>JABXIV010000164.1 GCA_013372925.1 Alphaproteobacteria bacterium | reverse complement strand
TTGCGCTTGGCTTCGGCACGCTGGCGCTTGGGGCGCTTTCAGCGGGCGAAGGCTTCGCGGAAACCATGGAAAAAACCGAAGAGGTTGCGGCGGTCGTGCTGAAGTTCGACCTCTTGGCCACAGCGCTTATCGTGCTTGCCGCGGCCTGCCTTTATCTTGTCTGGCGCCTACGCCCTGATGGGGAATAGGCCCTTCCGGGTCGCATCCCCGAAAGAGCCTTCCACCATTCATTTTACACCGGCCGTACAACCGGGCACGGCAACCATCACCGGCATCAATCCAGAATGATTTCCATTCCGGCCAAGTCACTCAGGCCCAGACCTTCAAGCAGGACGCTGTCGCCGCCGCCAAGGTCGATCAGCAGGCCACCGTCCACCTCTGTCGCGACCGCTTCAACGCTGGCCGCATCGGTAAAGTCTGTTGTGGTTGCCGATAGATCAAGCGTGTCATCGGTGGTGGAGAAATCTGTCACCACATCATTGCCCGTGCCTGCCGTAAAGACAAAGACATCAAACTGGGTACCACCTGTCAGCGTATCGTCTCCCGCTCCGCCATTGAGCGTATCGTCATTCTTGCCACCCAAAAGCACATCGGCGCCAGCACCGCCATCAAGCACATCATGGCCCAACCAGCCTTCCAACTGGTCATCGCCATCGCCGCCATCAAGCGTATCCCAACCGCCATAGCCGATCAGCTTGTTGGCGCCATCGTCACCTGTCAGGCTGTCGCTTGCGCGCGAGCCGCGGATATTTTCAACGCCCGAGATCACATCGCCGTCCGCCTGGGCCCCAACACCTGTGCCGGTAGCCAGATTGACAGACACGCCGCTGCCGGACCCAAGATACTGAAGAACATCGGTGCCGTCGCCGCCTTCGATTGTGTCTGCGCCGTGGTCGCCGAAAATCAGGTCGTTGCCGTTGCCGCCATCGATCACATCGCCGTGGGCACCCCCGGTCAGGATATCGCCGCCCAGTCCACCATTCAGCACGTCCGAACCGGCATCACCATACAGGCTGTCTGCACCCACACCGCCATCAAGCGTATCGGCACCGGCGCCGCCCTGCAGTTTGTTTCCATTATCATCGCCTTCCAGCACATCGCCAAAAGCAGATCCGATGGCGTGGAAAACCCTGCCGCTGATCACGTCGCCTTCGGCATGACCGCCGCTGGCCACGTCGGTATCCAGGTTAATATTCACGGCGGCGTTCGATTGGGTGTAGGCCGCTGTCACTGTTGAATCATCGGTTTCCAGCGTGTCCGCACCGGCGCCACCTTCCAGCGTATCATCGCCCTGCACTGGGTCCAGATAGTCATTCCCTGCACCGCCATAAAGCCAATCATTCCCGCCATTACCAGATACAGTGTCGTCCCCGTCTGATCCATACAGCGTATCGTCATACTGGGACCCATACAGCTTTTCCACATTGCTGAGGACATCGCCTTCGGCCGAACCGCCAGAACCCGCAGTGCCGTCCAGATAGGCCACAACAGCGCTTCCACTGAAGCTATAGGCCACCCAGTCGATGCCGTCACCGCCGTCTATGGTATCGGCGCCAGACCCGCCCAACAATGTATCGTCACCTGCGCCGGCCTGGATCAGGTCATCACCATGTTCAGCACGGAACTGATCACCTTCATCAGATCCGATCAGCGTGTCGGCATAATCGCTGCCCTGGTACAGGTCTATATTCAGAAATACATCGCCGGCCGCATCGCCGCCGTGCACACCGGTCGCCAGATTAAGCAACACGCCAGACGTGGCAGATTCATAAGTAACAGCGTCACCGCTACCGATGACCCCTTCCAAGGTGTCGGCGCCAGGGCCGCCATCAAGCAAATCACCACCGCGGCCGCCAGTGATATAATCATCGCCCGCGCCACCGCGCAGCCAGTTTATTCCGCCGTCAAAGCCGTCGATTGTGTCATCGCCCTCGCCGCCTGCAGCATATTCGATGCCGTCCAACTGCGAGTTCACACCCCCACCAGCAGCGGCGTTGGTGTCCATAGAGATGTAGATGTCTGCGGTAACCCCTGTGAAGTCCAGCCAATCTGCACCGTCACCGCCCCAAATTGTGTCAAATCCGAGTGATCCGAAAATGGTATCATTACCTGAACCCGCCGAGACGAGATCATAGCCGTCGCCCGTGCGGAAAAGATCGTCGCCTGACCCGCTATACAGTCGGTCATGGCCCGAACCGCCATCTATGGTGTCATCAGAATTATTTTCCCCATAGATGGTGTCGTTGCCGGCACCGCCCACAAGCGAATCCCCGCCGCCATGGCCAACAATAACGTCGGCAAAATCAGTACCGGTAATGGTCTCTCCAGCCTGCGTCCCCTGGTAGCTGGCCAAACGCCCGCCTTCAAAAATGAAATCGCTGGCACTGACGTCGCTTTCTGTCAGGCCCACAAGCGTCAGGCTGTTGCCGTCCTCATCCAGCGTGATGACCAGGTTGCCACCGCTTTGGGTCATCTCGAGAGCGTCAAAACTGGTTTCAAAGATGGTCAGGTCCAGCGTGTCCTCACCTGGCGCAAAATCTGTAATGGTGTCATTGCCGGTGAACAGGCGCACTACATAATAATCGGCGCCACTTCCGCCGGTGACCATGTCATCACCGCCGCGCAGGTAAATCACATCGTCACACGCACCAGCGTCAATTGTATCGTCGCCAAGGGAACTGCTGATGGTGTCGCTGCCTGAACCACCCGTGATCAGGTCATTGCCAAAGTAACCGAAAACATGGTCATTACCGGCACCGCCATGGATGGTGTCGTCGCCTTCCTGGCCGCTGAGCGTGTCATCGCCGTCACCACCATCCAGATAGTCATTGCCCTCCCCGCCCAAAAGGGAATCATGACCATCACCGCCCATAAGCGTATCGTTTCCGAGGTTGCCGAACAGGGTATCATTGTCGGCACCGCCGCTTAGGCGGTCGTCTCCGTAACTGCCATAAAGGGTATCGTCTCCGTCACCGCCATCGAGCGTATCATCCCCTTCGCCGCCGCCTAAGGTGTCAAACCCGGCGCCGCCGATCAGCAGGTCATTGTCATCAAGCCCCAGGATAAAGTCATTCCCGTCACCGCCGTCGATCGTGTCGTTACCGCCAAAGCCATACAAGATATCATTGCCGCCGAGACCATCGATATTGTCGGCGTCGTCACCACCGGACAATTGATCGTCAAGCGTATCATTTCCCGTAATATCAGTCATAATCCCCCCATCGAACAGGCTGTGATAGTACCTGTTAAAATCTATTCAGAATTTGACTTAGTGTTTCACGGTATAAAAGACAAGCCCCTCATAGGCTTGATAAAACCAATTGTATAGTCGAGGGCCAGACCAAGCACTGATGTCGCTAATGCGTGTCTTTCCCAAATCCCAGGATCTTGCGTTTTTCCGGGTCGGTGAGGAAGGATGCACCCGCGATGCGGTCGAACCGGCGGGCGCGTTTCTCGGCCAGCGCCGGAACCTCATCAAAATCAGGCACCAGCTTCAGGCCGCGCGCGCCCTCATGCCCGAACTTTGGCACCAGCCAGTTTGTCAGCTCCTGCGCGATGTCCAGGCAAAGCGGGATCACCGTATCTTCCCACAGGCTGGCACGGGCCTCGGCGTAATTCGAATAAGTCTGCGCGTCTGGCACGCCCAGCATCTGGGGCGGCACACCAAAGGCCATGGCAATTTCGCGCGCGGTCATGTTCTTGGCGGCGGTCCAGTCCATATCCTTGGGGCTCATGCCCATGTCTTGCCATTTCAGGCCACCTTCCAAGAGAAGCGGCCTGCCCGCGTTCTCTGGCCCCGTGTGGCGGGCTTCAACCTGTTCCTTCAGGCTTTTGAACTGCGCATCGGTCAGCGGGGCTTCCGCCCCTTCCTGATACAGAACACCAGAAGGTGTGCCGCCATTCTGGATCAGCGCCAGGTTCCAGCGCGTGCCTTCGTTGAAGCTGTCCACCGCCATGGCCGCCGCCTCAAGCGGCGCAAGGCCATACCAGTCAGAAAGCGGGTTGAAGCTTTTCCAGTGCAGCACGCTTGTGGCACCAAACCGCTGCTTCTTGCCGCCAACAGTTTGTTCGAACCCCTTCGGCAGGCCGTCTTCACCAGCCAGCACCGCCATGCTGTCAGGCCGCATCAGCCACAGTTCCTTCGGCGCGCCGCCATCTGGCCCAACCGAAAGCGCATAGGCATTGCCCGCAATCAGGTAATAGCCCACAAGGTTATAGAAGAAATTCTCGCCGCTCACCCGCGGGTTGGGGCGGGCCAGCAGCGACAGCAGGGCATGTTCGTCAATCCGCGCGTCCCCGCGATACAGCCGGAACGGCACGCTTGAAATAGCGCGGGCAAGCAGATTGATCGCCCGGTAAGCGATAACATTATCGCGGTAGCCTTCCGCCGCCAGCGCATCATAACGCCGGGGTGTGGCCACCGCCTGGCCGGGGGTAATGCGCGACAGGATCGGCCTGTGCGTTGACTTTGCTTCGGTTTGCGGTGCCGCGTGCTGTCGCGCATCAAAAAATCGGTTCCAAAATGCCATCTATAGCGTCCTTATCTGGGGTTGGGCCGCAGCCCTGAGCATCAGGTCGGTCAGCGCCCAAACAAGCGCATCAACCCTGTCCGGGCTTCTGCCTGAGCTTCTGCCTGAACCCTTGACCGCGCGGGCGCCTGTAAACTCACACATCTGGTCTTCAAGTCCGGGGAGCGCGCCCACATGGTGAACAAGCCCGCGTTCATAAAGCGCCGCCACAGGTTCTGCCCGCACCGCCTTTGACCGGGTGGCGTGCACCGTGCGCACAGGCACGCTTGCATCCACTTGGGCGATCAGGCTTTCAACCATAGCCCCGCCCTGGTTTATTTCGGCAACGATACGATCTGCCTGCAGGCAGTGATAAAGCCCCACGGCACGCGCCGCCCATGCGTGCGGCGACAGGCCCTGTGTGGTGCCGTCCGCCAGCACATAGGCATGGCCGCGGGCATCAACGCCGGCTGCGATCAGGCCGCATTCATCGGCCTTTTCGCCCGCTGTTGCCGGTGGGTCCACCGCCACAACGATGCGGTCAAGCGCGGGCGCTGTACTTACACGCGCGTCATCCAGCATGGCGCGGGCCCACAGGGCACCGGCCACATCCTCAAGGATTTCCGCCATCAGCTCCTGCCGTCCAAGGCGCGTACCTTCATATTTGGCGATAATCTCGGCCTTGAAGGTGGGGGCCAGGTTTTCAAGATTGTCGAAGGTTGATCCCTTCGTCAGCGCCACATTGCCAGCCGCCACCAGCTTCTTCAAAAGCGCCGTTGGCTTAGGTGTTGTGGTGATCATGGTTCGCGGGTCATGCCCCAAACGAAGACCGAACATCAGCATGTCCCACGTGTCTTCATCGCGGCGCCAGGCACACAGTTCGTCCGCCCAGGCCGCGTCATGCTGTGGCCCGCGCAATCGTTCGGGTTCTTCCGCACCATACAGGGTGGCGATGGCCCCATTCGGCCCCGGCGCGGGTTTTACCAAAGCCCCGGCCCGCCAGCACCATCCAGTGCGCCCATGCGCCCGCAGGCGCAAGCTGGTTCGCGCGCGCCCAGAAGCGCCAGTCATACAGAAGTGCGGCGGCTTCAAGGTCGGTCAGGCTGTCAAGAAGCCTTACCCGCGCCCTTTTCGCCAAACGCGATAGCGAATTTCTGGAATAGTGTTTCACGCGCGCCCTTTACTTGATCCTCAATTGACCCGCCGCTTGCGGCCTTTTCGCCATGCCGCTTCAGCAGGAACATCAGCATTGCATCCGAATATTCGGTCACGTGACCCACCAGTTCACCGCCGCGGTAAACCGGCTTTTTGATGCCTTCAAGTGCGCGCCGGGCGGCTTCGCGTTCCAGCACCGAAACGCTGGACTTCAGCGCCGCTTCCCAGTCTGCCGCGAAAGCCTTGT
>JABXIV010000234.1 GCA_013372925.1 Alphaproteobacteria bacterium | reverse complement strand
TGAAGCTTGTTCACGGCCTTCAGCGGGCGAACCATCACCTTGAAATCGGTGATCTTGCCCTCGTCATTCCAGGTAATCATGTCGATACCGTCGATGTGAATACCGTCGATGGTAGTATTGAATTCAAGCACTGCGCCGGTCTCGGAAATATATTCGCCCACATAGTGGAAACCGTCGCCACCCAGCACCTTGCCCGCAGCCGAAAGATACATAAAAGTAATGGCCTTGCCTTCCTGCGGCGTGTGCACAACAGGCGAATGGAAAACCACATCTTCGGCCAGCATGTCGGAAAGCGCCTTTTCATCATGCTTTTCGATAAAGTCATACCAACCACGCAGGTTTTGGCGCATTTTTTCCATCGGTTCATCCCCCTTCAAGCAAAGTAAAAGGCGCCACGAGCTTTGCCGGACGCCTTTTTGATGTATCTCGTTTCAAGCCGCTTTCAAGTGACTAGCGGAACTTGTTGTTGCGCGGGAAACCCATTGGCGGCAGACGACCTGCGTTGCCGCGCTTGCCTGTCCATGGTGCCAGTTCGGTTTCCGTGCGCCAACGATCAGATGATCCACCCATCGGCCATGTAAGGCCTTCTTCCTTGTGGAAGATCATCACATCTGCCATGCCGCCATCCTTATAGCGTTGCAGGGTGACACCCTGCCCGCGCGCAAGCGTTGGTATTTCCTCAATATCAAATACCAGAAGCTTCCGGTTTTCACCGATCACAGCAACACTGTCGCCATCCACAGGCATACAGTGCGTACCAACGATATCGCCTTTCACATTCAGAAGCTGCTTACCGCCCTTCTTCATGGCAACCGCATTATCCGCCTCGGCAATAAAGCCCTTGCCTGCGGAAGAGGCAACGAACAACTTGCCGCCCGGTTGATATGGCAGGATCGCGACGATCTCGTCATTCGCTTCCATATCCACCATCAGACGCACCGGTTCACCGTTGCCGCGGCCACCCGGCAGCTTGTCACACCCAAGCGTGAATACCTTGCCGTTGGTCGCAAACAGGAAAATCTTGTCGGTTGTCTGGGCGTGGAAACGGAACCGTTCCTCATCGCCCTCTTTATACTTCAGCTCTTCCTCGGGCTTCACATGGCCTTTAAGAGCCCTGATCCAGCCACGCTTCGAGCAAACCACCGTGATCGGTTCTTTCTCGATCATCGCCTCAAGCGGCACAACCTCGGCCACCGGCGCATCGCCAAAGCGAGTACGACGTTTGCCAATATCCGTTTCGGGGCCGAAACGCTCCTTGATATCCGAGAGCTTATCACCCACGGCGATCCACTGAAGCTCTTCGCTACCCAGAAGGGCCAGGATTTTTGATTTCTCTTCTTCAAGCTTGGAATGCTCTGTCCGGATTTCGACTTCCTCAAGCTTCCTGAGGGCACGCAGGCGCATATTCAGGATTGCTTCGGCCTGATTATCCGTCAGCTTGAAAGTGCTCATCAGGCTGGCTTTGGCATCATCCTCTTCACGAATGATACGGATCACCTCATCCAGATTGAGGTAAGCGATCAGATAACCAGAGAGGATTTCAAGGCGGCGCTCAATCTTCTCAAGCCGGAAACGGTTGCGGCGCAGCAGTACATCGATCTGGTGATCTAGGAAACTATCAAGAATTTCCTTGAGCGACTGAACGCGCGGGCGATGGTCCAGCCCGATCACATTCATGTTCAGGGAAAAGCGCGTTTCAAGCTCGGTAAACTTGAACAGGCTTTCCATCAGAACCTTTTCATCCACCGTGCGGTTCTTCGGCTCCAGCACGATGCGAAGGTCTTCTGCGGACTCGTCCCGCACATCGGTCAGGATCGGCAGCTTCTTGTCACCAATCAGCTCGGCGATCTTCTCAATCAGCTTGGATTTCTGCACCTGATACGGAATTTCCGTAATCACGATGTTATAAAGGCCGCGTGGCAGCTCTTCTTTTTCCCAACGGGCCCGCACACGCAGGCTGCCGCGGCCAGTTTCATAGGCATGAAGGATGGTTTCGCGGTTTTCAACCACCTGGCCACCAGTTGGGAAATCCGGGCCCGGAATGCGGTCCAGCAGATCAGAAACCGTTACCTCGCGGGCCGGATTGCGACGCGCCTCGATCAGAAGCTGCAAACCGTCCACAAGCTCGCCCACATTGTGGGGCGGGATATTGGTGGCCATGCCCACGGCGATACCACTTGACCCATTCGCCAGCAGGTTCGGGAAGGCGCCGGGGAACACCATGGGTTCCTCGTCTTCCCCGTCATAGGTTTCGCGGAAATCGACAGCGTCTTCCTCAAGCCCTTCCATAAGGGCGGCCGCCACCTCTGTCAGGCGGGCCTCGGTGTAACGCATCGCCGCTGCGTTATCGCCATCAATGTTACCAAAGTTGCCCTGCCCGTCCACAAGCGGGTAGCGCACGGAAAAGTCCTGTGCCAGACGCACCATGGCGTCATAAACGGCCTGGTCACCGTGCGGGTGGTATTTACCGATTACGTCACCAACCACGCGGGCACATTTCTTGTAGCCGGTTTTTGGGTCCAGCTTTAGAAGCCGCATAGCATACAAGAGCCGCCTATGCACAGGCTTCAGGCCATCGCGCACATCGGGCAATGACCGCGACATGATGGTGGAAAGGGCATACGCGAGGTAGCGTTCGCTCAGTGCATCCGCGAACGGGGCCTCGATGATATTTTCGCTAAACTCAGGATTTGTTGTCATGCAGACGACTATATCAATCCGCCGACGCGTTTCCACAAGATATTGTGGTTATCCACAGTAAAATTTGCCAATGCTGCGCCTTCAGGTTTGTGCGGCGCGCGCAAGCGTTGAAATAAAGCGGTCTCGGGCGGGCGGCATGCCCTTGCCGTGCACGATCCAGACATTCCGATCAAGAAAGTATCCCGTGGTGCGCAGGGCATCCAGCGCGTCATGGACACCCGCATCTGCAAGCTTGCCCGCCGTCAGAAAGGCGGGCAGCGGCAGCAGCCTGCCCTTATAGGGCCCACCGGCTTCTGCGCTTACGGCCCTGCCCGACTTGGGCGAAACATACACAAGGTTTTCGGTGCTGCCTGTGCCTGCACATTCACTGAGATCAAGGCCATAGCCAAGTTCTTTCAGGATCGCCAGTTCAAGCTTGGCCAGCGCTGCCGCCCATAAGCTGATGTCGCCCTCAGTCTCCTCAAGAAGGGCAACTACGGCTTCAAGGCGTTCAAACAGGCCTTCATGGGTTTCGCGTTCCGGCATGGTGCTGGCAACAACGGCCGTGACGGCGGAAAGCGCCGATACCCGGTTGCCGTCCCCCATCATCAGGCCAAGGGGGCTGTGGATGAGCTCATGCGTGAAACGGCCAAGGTTGGTTTCGATCCTTGATCGCCACGTAACGGAAAGCCGATTGCCTACCTGCAGGTTGGCCTTGTTCCGGCGGCTCATCCCCGCCTTCACATAGCCGCGGGCGCGACCATGGGTGCGGGTCATCAATTCCAGCAGCGCGTCATGCTCGCCAAAGCGGGTCGCTGAAAGAACAATGCCTTCGTCCTGCCATTCCATAAAGCCTGCCTCATCACATGCGGTCTGACCACGTCATACAGCTATTCCGGGGAGGCATCCAACGTTTATCCTATGATGCACACCAATTCGGTGGCGTTTTGCCCCTAGGGTCAGCGGGGTGAGGGAACAAGACAAAGTAGTCGTACGCCTTCACAACTGGTGCGTCGAAGGTCTCACTGAGCGCAGCGCTAATGTCGGCAAATATGCTTGAAGGCAGTTCCAACAGGTGCTCGTTCGGCCTTTTGTTATCTTGCGGAGAGAATGTTTCTCCTGGCACATTTTTCATTTCTATGTGGGTACCCAGCGCCCATTTGATGCCGTTTGCCTCAGCATAACGACCAATCTTGTCGATCGTATTCTTAAACTGCCCGATGCGGTCACAGCGAAAATACAGGCGCCCTGGATAGACACTATCCCCTGTCAGTAAATACTGCGTCCCTTTTGGGTGTATCATCAGGTGGCTGTCATGATGCCCCGGAGCCGGAAAAATCACAGCCTCTTGCCCACCCAAATCTATCGAACTGCTGCCTTCCGGCCAATCGCTCAAGCCGAAGTATTGCTTCACGTCATCCACACTATGCCCAACTATGGTGGTATTCGGGCGGTCTTTAAAAGCACTGTCACCGTAAACATGATCTCCATGACCATGACTGTGCATCACTATAAGCGACAATGGTTTGAGGTTTCTCTCAAGCTGCCATTTGTCCAGTATGCCATCCACGGCTTTCCTCAACCCGACATCGCTGGCACCCGTATCAATCAGCAAGGCCTTTTCGTCTCCCAGCAGTAGATACATGAACGGTGATTCAAAGTTGGTCAAAAGAGACTGACGTATAACGACTATATTTTCCTCAAGTTTTTGAACCTGCAATTTAGGTTCATTCCTTTCCAACCCAGCATTCCATTGCTTTTCAAATAGCACGGGCTGCGGACCGCCCAAGCTGGGCTGCTTGACTTCTGCCATTCCAGAGCCATCACACGCGCTTGTCACCATCAACAAGCCAAGTGCCAACATCGATTTTTTCATCTATCTTCTCGCTTTTATTTCGGGCTTATGCCCTGTTGTTAATTTCTTGCATACGCTCTTTGAGCGGTACGCGCCTGAGGGCCTGAATCAGCTCCAGAATAATGGGTGAAAGCTCCACCCCCACTTCCTGTTGAAGCCTTTCGATAGCCACCGCAGATATCTTCAGTTGCTTGTCCAGGATACAGAATTGATCTTGGCCAGCCTTCGTCAGGGTAACGTTCTTCCGCCTGGTATCAGCGGGATCGACCTCACGCCTGACAAGCCCCAGCTTCTCCAGCAGGTCCACTCTCTGTGTAACCAACTGGTGCGGCAGGCACAGTGCGACGGCCATATCAGCAACCGACACGCTCTCCCTTTCGTTGATCAACAGCAAAGCGGAGACACACCGAGACGGGATAAAAGCCCCGGCAGAAGCAAGCATGTCGTTGCCCTGCTCTACAATCAGATCCACCAGGCGCTGCATCCGGTTGGCAAGGAAGGCTTCGCCATAAGCGTGGTCGTCCACATGTGATCTAGTCATACCAACCCCATATACAATCAATTGTACAATTGATTGTATATATACATAAATTTAAGGCGGTCAAGCGCCTAGCGTCTTTCGGTTAGCTGTATTCTGCTTCTTAAGCCCTTATTCGACGAAGTCGAGGCCCATGTCCTGATACATGGTGCGGTCTTCGGCCCAGCGTTCGGTTACACGCACATGCAGGAACAGGTGCACCTTGCGGCCAAACATCTCTTCCAGTTCCTCACGCGCCATCTGGCCCAGCATCTTGAGCATAGTGCCGCCCTTGCCGATCACGATACCCTTCTGGGTTTCGCGCTGCACATGGATCACCTGTTCGATCCGCACGCTGCCGTCCTTGCGCTCTTCCCATTTTTCGGTTTCAACCGTGGTGGCGTATGGCAGTTCGTCATGCAGGCGCAGGAACACCTTCTCACGCGTTACCTCAGCAGCCAGAATACGCATAGTTACGTCCGCAACCTGATCCTCCGGGTACATCCATGGCCCCACAGGCGCACGTTTGGCAAGGAACGCCTTCAGATCGGCCACACCGTCGCCCTTAAGGGCTGAGATCATGAAAATCTCATCAAACACACCGGTCTCATTCAGTGCCTGTGCGAGCGCCAACAGGCTTTCACGCTTCACTGTATCGATCTTGTTGATCGCCAGATGCACCTTGCGCCCGGCATTCCGAAGCGCTGCAATGATCTTTTCAACCTCTTCATTCAGGCCTTTCTTGGCATCGATCAGAAGAACGGTTTCCTCGGCGTCCTCGCTGCCCTTCCAGGCGGCGTTAACCATGGCGCGGTCAAGTCGGCGCTTTGGCTGGAAGATACCCGGCGTGTCGATAAACACGAGCTGGGCGTTATGGTCATCTTCCATCGCGATGCCGGTGATACGCGTGCGGGTCGTTTGCACCTTATGCGTCACGATCGCCACCTTCGCACCTACAAGGGCGTTCAGAAGCGTGGATTTACCGGCATTGGGTGCCCCGATAAGGGCCACGAAACCACAACGGGTTTCCGGCATTGCCGCCTCAGTCATTATTTCTCTCCTATCAGTGCGGCCAACAGCTCTGCTGCTGCCGCCTGTTCGGCCTGCCGTTTCGCACTTCCTTTGGCGAAGGCTGAGCCTTTGTTCTCGACGATTGCTTCAATGGTGAAAACCGGGCTGTGGTCTGGGCCCGAACGATCGACCATTTTATAGAATGGCAGCGGCAGGCCACGTGCCTGGCACCATTCCTGTAACTGTGTTTTATGATCCTTGTGAACACTGGGACCTTCCTTCATCAAGGGTGCCCAGTGTTTGCGGATGAAGGCTTCGGCAACTTCATAGCCGCCATCCAGATACATGGCGCCGATCACGGCCTCGGTAACATCCGCCTGCACAGCTTCTTTCGAGCGTGTACCTTCGGTTTCCGCGCCCGGCGTTAATTTTAATTCCTGATCAAGCCTCAGTTCACGCGCCATCTCGGCCAGTGTTTCCCGGCGCACAAGCGCTGTGAAACGACGATTAAGCTTGCCTTCTGCTTCTGCAGGGAAGGTTTCAAGAAGCAG
>JABXIV010000195.1 GCA_013372925.1 Alphaproteobacteria bacterium | reverse complement strand
GGTTGGGGCCTCTGGCCCTGAAAGCGGCAGCAGGATCGCAATCCGGATCGGGCCCTGAGCGGCTTCCTGCACCGGGGCCACATCAGAGGCGATCTGGTCTTGCCCTTGATCGGCGGTGCTTGAAGTTTCCACCGGTTTCGGCGCTTGCCTGACAGGTGCCTCGCCCGTCGGGCCACACGCAGCAAGCAGGCCGCAGAGCAATATTGCCGCGCCTGTTTTCCAATCTTTCAGAAAGCTACTTGCAACCATGACCAACCTTGGTGTTATCTGAAGCCGAACTTTGCCCCTTTGGGCAGACATCAAATCTTTGCGCTGACCCTACTGGGATTTACAGCGCCTGTAAATCAGTGGCTTGGAATCAAACATAAAATTCCGGCGCAGCGTATCCCGGTTTCAGGCCCCTCAGGCCTCAATCAGGATCAATTATGGAAATGAAACATGGCTGAAATCGGGTCAGGCAAAAAAACAAGCCTTCCTCCGGGGCTTTATGTGGTGGCAACGCCGATTGGCAATCTGGCTGACATCAGCGAGCGAGCCCTTGACGTACTTGCGGGCGTTGACCGCATCGCCTGCGAGGATACACGCGTAACAGCAAAGCTGCTGACTGCAAAGCTGATCAAGAAGCCGCTTCTGGCCTATCATGAGCACAATGGTGCCGTGCAGCGCCCCAAGATTTTGGACATGATCAAATCGGGCGAACGCGTTGCGCTGGTGTCAGACGCGGGCACGCCCTTGATATCAGACCCCGGTTTCAAGCTGGTCGCCGAAGCGCAGGACGAAGACCTGTATGTCACCGCCATTCCGGGGCCATGTGCTGCCATCACCGCCCTTTCGCTTGCGGGCCTGCCTACCGACCGCTTCCTTTTCATGGGTTTCCCACCCAATAAATCGGGCGCACGGCAAAGTTGGTTCACAGCTGAGGCCAAAACCCACGCCAGCCTGGTGTTTTATGAAAGCACAAGGCGCTTGCCGGAATGCCTGGCAGACGCGGCAGAGGTTCTTGGGAATAGGGCCGTGGCAGTATGCCGGGAACTGACCAAAAAATTTGAAGAAGTTCGGCGCGGCTCGCTTCCTCGCGTCGCGGCACAGTATTCGCAAGAAGGCGCGCCCAAGGGTGAATGCGTTGTGGTGATCGGCCCGCCCGAGCGCAAGGAAGAAACCGGTGGCGGCAGCGATATGGATACAGATGCGCTCCTGAAGGCTGCGCTCAATCATATGAGCGTGAAATCCGCCAGCGCGTTTGTGGCTGAGGTAACCGGCGAAAAGAAAAAGGCGCTCTATGCCCGCGCACTAGAGCTTTCAGGCAAATAATATGACCGGCAAGCGGCAACAGGCGGAAAAACGCGGCCGTATGGCCGAAACCGCCGCCGCATGGTTTCTTCGCGCCAAAGGATACAGCATCCTTGAAGAGCGATTTCGCTCAAGCCACGGTGAAATTGATTTGATTGCGCAAAAAGGAAAGCTAATTGTGATGGTTGAGGTGAAAACCCGCAAGACTGAGCAGGAAGCCAGGGAATCCGTGGGGTTTCGTCAACGCCAGCGGATTGAACGGGCAGCGCTCGACTGGATGAAACGTCACAAAGAAATGAACGCTTCCATTCGCTTTGATGTGATAGCCATTGTACCGGGCAGGATACCCACCCATATCAAGGATGCCTGGCGCCCGGCGCAATAAGCCCGATATTAAAGCAACACTTTAAGTAACGAGATTTTTCCAAAGGATACATTAATGACAGCGCGCGCTCTTAAAGTAGCGGTTCAGATGGACCCCATTGAAGACATCAATTTTGACGGTGACAGCAGCTTTGTCATGGCGCTTGAAGCACAGGACCGCGGCTATAGCCTGTGGCATTATCTGCCCGAAGACCTTTATTTCGATGAAGGTAAGGTGCTGGCCCACGCACGGCCAATGACACTGAAGCGCGACCGCAATGATCATTATGAACTGGGCGCATCCGAGACAATCGACCTGAGGGACATGGACGTGGTGCTGATGCGCCAGGATCCACCGTTCGACATGGCCTATATCACGGCAACCCACCTTCTGGACCTTGTTCACCCCGATACACTGGTGGTGAACAACCCGGCAGAAGTGCGCAATGCGCCCGAAAAGCTGTTCGTAACAGATTTTCCTGACCTGATGCCGCCCACCATGATCACCCGGCGCGAAGAGGATGTGAAAGCCTTCCGCGAGCGCTATGGCGATATTATCGTGAAGCCACTTTACGGCAACGGCGGCGCTGGTGTGTTCCACGTGAAACCAGACGATCCGAACCTCTCCAGCCTTCTGGAATTTTTCCGCCTTTCAAGCCGCGAGCCCATGATGGTGCAAAAGTTCCTTCCAGAAGTCGTGCGGGGCGACAAACGCATCATTCTTGTGGACGGTGAGCCCGTGGGGGCGATCAACCGCGTACCGGCACAGGGCGAAATCCGTTCCAACATGGTGGTGGGCGGCCGCGCGGAAAAATCAGACCTTACCCCGCGCGAGCAGGAAATCTGTGATCGCATTGGCCCGGCCCTCAGGGAAAAAGGCTTGATTTTTGTCGGTATCGACGTGATCGGCGATTGGCTGACCGAGATCAATGTAACATCACCCACAGGCCTGCAGGCGGTGAACCGTTTCGACAATGTGAAGCTTGAAGCGGATATCTGGGACGCTATCGAAAAGCGCATCCAGTCATAAAAAATCCGGCCCCAACAATTGGTTAGGGCCGGTTTCTCTTTCCTTTAAACAGCTTGATTTAAAAGCCGCAAACGCCGAGTTTGGAGCAAAGTTCGTCCAGATCCTCAAGCGTTTCATATGAAATCGTCACCTTGCCGCCTTCACCTTCATGATCGATCAGAACCTTCATGCCAACGGCTGCGGTAAGGTCTTTTTCAAGCGCAACGGTATCAGCGTCTTTCTTACGACCGGAAGAACCCGTACCGCCCGGGCGTGGGCTGCGCTTCTGTTTGCCTTTGGCTTCATTGGCCAGTGCTTCGGTCTGGCGCACGCTAAGCCCTTCTGCGACAACTCGTTTCGCCAGCGAAAGCGGGTCTTCCGCGCCAATAAGGGCGCGGGCATGCCCCATGGACAGCTTGCCCTCACCCACCAGGATTTGCACCTTTTCCGGCAAGTTCAGAAGGCGCAACAGGTTGGTGACATGGCTGCGGCTCTTGCCCACAACTTCTGCAACAACTTCCTGCGTATGCTTGAACTCATCCATCAGGCGCTTGTAGGCCATGGCCTCTTCGATGGCGGACAAGTCCTGACGTTGGATATTCTCAATGATGGCGATTTCCAGAACTTCCGTGTCGTTCAGTTCCTTCACCACTACAGGCACTTCGTGAACGCCCGCCTTCTGAGACGCGCGCCAGCGGCGCTCACCCGCTACGATCTGGTATTTCTCGTCACCCAGTTCACGCACCAGGATCGGCTGCAAAAGGCCTTTTTCCTTAATGGATGCAGCCAGTTCTTCAAGTGCTGCTTCATCGAAGTGAACCCGCGGCTGCGCGGCATTGCGCTCCAGAAACTCGATCGGCAACCAGCGACGACCCGGCTGCGGCCTAACGCCCGCGCCTGAAGTTGCGGCAACCACATCACCCTTGTCATCAAAAACCGGGCGGTCATCCCCCAAGAGGGCGGAAAGCCCTTTCCCCAATCCTTTTCGTGCAGTCTTTGTCATAAGAAAAACTTCTAACCTGTTGTTTTTATTAATTTATGCGGCGGCTTTTCGGTCACGGCCCAAAAGCTCGCGCGCCAATTTGATATATGCCTGGCTACCCACACAGCGGTGATCATACAGAAGCGCTGGCTTGCCGTGGCTCGGTGCCTCGGAAACCCGCACATTCCGCGGAATAACCGTTCGATAAACCTTGTCGCCCAGGAAGTCGCGCACATCACCCGCAACCTGCTCAGACAAATTGTTCCGCTTGTCGAACATGGTCAGCACCACACCATTGATGGTGAGATGGGGGTTCAGGCTGGCGCGCACCTGTTCGATGGTTTTAAGAAGAAGGCTCAGGCCCTCAAGCGCAAAAAACTCACACTGAAGCGGCACCAGAACAGAATCCGCGGCAACAAGCGCGTTGATTGTCAGGAGCGATAGCGAAGGTGGGCAATCGATCAGGATATAGTCATACCCAGCGCTCGCGGCGGCCTTTTCCATAGCGTATTTCAGCCGGAAATTGCGCTGCGGCAGCTCAGCAAGTTCAAGGTCTGCGCCGGAAAGATCGATCGTGCTCGGGATAATCGACAATCCAGGCACACCGCTTTCAATGATGGCATCCCCAAAAGGGGCCGCGCCAAGCACCACATCATAGGATGTGATCTCGCGTGCATTGCGATCGATCCCGAACCCAGTGGATGCATTCCCCTGCGGGTCCAGGTCCAGGATAAGAACCTTTTTCTTAACAGCGGCCATGGCTGTGGCCAGATTGATAGCCGTGGTGGTTTTGCCCACGCCGCCCTTCTGGTTGGCTACAGCGATAATCTGAGCTTTTTTTTCCATC
>JABXIV010000193.1 GCA_013372925.1 Alphaproteobacteria bacterium | reverse complement strand
GATGATGCCCCAAAGCTTCAAAGGCAGGTACGCAAATGCCTGAGGTGCCGGAAGCCTTTTGAAAGTGAATGGATCGGAGAACGCATTTGCAAGCGTTGCAAAAACTCAGGCGTTTGGAGGCAGGGGCTCACCACCAATGTGAGCAACAAGCGTAACCTGCGCCGCACAACACCTACGGCGTCAGACCATTGAACACATCCTGTCGGCAGGAATCGCCTGAGAGACACGATAAAAACTCTTGCTCGCTTTCAGGATCAAAAAATCGCCAGGACTGCCTGCAATTGGAGACATTCATTCTGCTGACCATCTGCTGGCCATTTTGATAGGGAAGACCATTGTGCCCGAAGAAAAATACAACGTCATCGCCGATGAGGAAAAAGAGGCAAAAGAGCGCCGCTGTCTGGTTTGCTGCTCTCTGTTTCTGAGCGATTGGTCGGGCCACAGGATATGCAAGACCTGCAAAACCACCTCCTCCTGGCGAAGCGGTGTTTTCTACGAACCTCAATCATCCCGCCGCCAACGCTGATTTCATGAATCAGACAGGATAAGCCGAGCAAAAGTCGACCGCTCATGGCGAAGAGCGGCCAATTGGACAATTTCTGGTATGGCAGCATCATGATCATTTGCAGTCTCTGAGTTCCAGCGTTGAAAATATTCACCAACGGAGTAGGTGGGGGCGATTGCTACAGAACTTGTTACAAAATACATCACTTTGGCAACATTTAGCCTTTTGAAAACAATGAGTTGTGGTAAATGGGTTCTCCTCCCTCACTCTCCGCCATATTGCCTGTTTTCGCTACATAGTGGCCCTCACTGCTTTCACGGATTGTCAGGAAAGCACCGATGCGCGATTTCCGATGCGCGGCGCCCAATAATTCCACTGAGGAAAAGACATAAGAGCGGAAGACTAACGCCGCTTTTAAGTCATTTCTGAAAAAATACAGCGGCAATGGGGGGGGATTCTTTCTCACGTCGTCTTGAAAACATAAGCGCGGTGCAAGCCGACGTTTCAGGAACGACAGTTGAAGAAAAGGAATAGTCCCTTGCTGGAAGTAAAACTGGAATCAGAGAATACCATTTGCGGCAGCCTGTATTTCGATCAGGAGACAATGCGAAGCTTTGTCCGACTGGCGCCCAGCGTGATTTCGATCAGCGAACGTTTTCAGCCGGAACGACGGCGGGTGGAAACCTTTATAGAAGATGTCTTTGCCCGCGCCTATGGCGCAAAAATTCCCAAACATTATCCAACGTTGATGAGTGTACGAAACGCTGCAGGCAATATCCTGGCGGCTGTCGGGTTTCGGAGTGCGGCACAGGGACAGTTGTTTCTGGAACAATATATCGACGGGCCGATAGAGGCCGCGCTGAGCGACGCGTTCAGTGAGGACGTTTCACGCAAAGAGATTGTCGAGATCGGCAGCCTGGCCTCGGCTGGAAGTGGCGCTTCCATGTTTTTGATCATCGCGCTGGTGGCATACCTGAAGCAGCAGGGGTTCAGGTTTCCGGTTGTAACGGCAACCCGCACGTTGCGGGCCGGGTTCCGCTTTCTGGGCATCAAGGCACAGGATCTTGCGCCTGCAGATCCCGCCGCCTTAACAGAAGGGCACAACGCGTGGGGCACCTATTATGACACTGAACCAAGGGTGCTGACGGGCACCTTGGTTGAGACACACAAACGGCTGGAGCACTATATCCCCGGTGCGCAAAACCAGAATCTGGACCAGATGTTCACACGCCTGCACCCTGAATGCGTCAGGGGGCTGTCATGAGCGCGGTTCTTAAGGCCATTTGGCGGCATGCGCTTGAGCAGCCTGCCAAGGTCGCACTGATGGATGAGTATGGTGACCTCAGCTACAGGGAGCTCAGGAGCGAAATTGAAATAGTTGCCCAGCAGATCACTGGCATTGTCGAAAATGCCAGCGCGGTTGGCGTGAAGCTTGAAAATTCGCGCGCTTGGGCAGTTGTTGACCTGGCACTGGTTCAGATGCAGATAGCATCGCTTCCGCTGCCGCCGTTTTTTACTCCCGCACAGCAGGATCATGCTCTCAAGACCGCAGGGGCGGAATTCCTGCTCAGCGACGAAGATGAAGCAGGGTGTGAAGCGCTCTTATCCTTCGAGGTGGCTGGTACGTTCCTGCATCTCTATCGCACACCCCATATAAAGCAGCCAGTGCATTGTGGTACGGCCAAAATCACCTTCACGTCTGGCACAACAGGAACCCCAAAGGGTGTTTGCCTTTCCCAAAACGCATTAGAAGCGACAGCTATGTCGATCCTTGATCGCGTGGGTGAAGGAATGGCCCTTACCCATCTCGCCATCTTGCCGCTTTCTGTTTTGCTTGAAAATGTGGCGGGGCTCTATCCGGTGCTGCTGGCTGGTGGAACCTACGCTGCCTATCGTCAGGAACACATCGGTTTTGGTCGGTCCTTCCAGCCCGATTTCATGCGTCTTGTGCAGGTTCTGGAGGAGGAGAAGGTCACCAGCGCGATCATGGTGCCTGAAATTTTGCGGGGCAGTATGGCCGCTTTGGCGACAAGGCAAAAGCCGCTTTCGTCCATGCGGATGATTGCGGTTGGTGGCTCCCGCGTGGCGCCCGGTCTTCTGGCGCAGGCCCATTCCATGGGCTTGCCGGTATATGAAGGCTACGGCCTAAGCGAAGCAGGCTCGGTCGTGGCCATGAATGCACCGGGTGACAATGTTCCCGGCACGGTTGGGAGCCTGCTGCCTCATATTGAGGCCACGATCCTGGAGCGAGGCGAACTGGTGCTGATGAAGCCCCCTTTCCTTGGATATGTGGGGCAGACGGCACAGGTCGGCCCTTACCGTACGGGAGATATCGTTCAGCGCGACGAGGAGGGCCGCCTGCAGATTGCCGGTCGTTTCAGGAATGTTCTGATCAATAGCTATGGCCGCAACATCGCGCCCGAATGGGTGGAAAGCGAATTGCTGGCGAACCCTGAAATTGCCCAGGCCGTTGTGTTTGGCGACGGGCGCCCGGCCCTGGGGGCAATTGTCGTGCCCTCATCCGCCAAGGTGCGCCCAGAACAGCTTCAGGGGGCCATCAACAGGGCCAATGCCCGGCTGCCCGAATATGCGCAAGTCAAGTGCTGGTTTCCATCCCAACCCTTCACCATAGCAAGCGGCGAACTGACCGGATCAGGCAGGCCGCGACGCGACATCATCCAGAAAGCGAGGATTGAAATGATTGAAAAAACCTATGCAAAAGAAAGTGACACATCGCCCTTCTTCGACCGCCTTTTGGCGGAAACCGAACAGGAGCGAAATGCCTTTATGACCATCCCCCTGATTGAGCGGGGATTGCGGGAAGGTGCAAGCGTTGAAACATATATCGCTTACCTTACAGAGGCTTACCACCATGTGAAGCACACCGTGCCGCTGATGGAAGCCGCCAAGGCGAACATCCCCGCAGACAGGGACGAGCTGCATGAAGCCCTTGATGAATATATCGAGGAAGAAGTGGGGCATGAAGAATGGATATTGAACGACATTCGCCACGCGGGTGGTAACGACACAGCGGTCAGGAACGGCCAGCCGCGGCTGGCGACAGAGCTGATGGTGTCGTTTGCCTATGATTATATCACGCGCATCAACCCGGTCGGCTTTTTCGGCATGGTGCTGGTGCTTGAGGGCACAAGCACGGCGATCGCCACACAGGCGGCCGAAAAGCTGATGGAAACGCTGGGGCTTTCGAAAAACTGTTTCAGCTATCTGTTTTCCCACGGGGCGCTTGATATCGAACACATGAAGTTCTTCGAAACCCTGATGAACAAGATTTCCGATCCGACCGACCAGGAAGCCATCATCTATATGGCGAAGCGTATGTATGCGCTGTTCGGCAATGTGCTGCGGTCGATCCCCTTCACTGAGGAGATGCAAAATGTCGCTTAAAGATAAACGCATATTGCTCACGGGCGCCGCCGGAGGCATCGGTTCACTGGTGACTGAAAGGTTGATGCAGGCAGGCGCCTTCGTGACAGGTATTGACCGGGCTGAGGCATCGGAGTGCGACCATACGATCCAGGGAGACCTATCGACGCCAGCGGGTATTGAGGCCATAGCATCCGAGGTGCAGCAACAGGACTGGGATATCCTTGTGAACCTCGCGGGTATCCAGCATTTTGGCCCTGCGGAGGCGCAGTCGGCTTCGCACACAGCGGCAAGCTATATGGTGAACCTTGTGGCACCCGTGATGCTGACACAGGCGCTGCTGCCGGGCATGAAAGCCCGAGGCACAGGCCAGATCATCAACATCGGATCGGTATTCGGGTCAATCAACTTCGCCCACTTCGCCACCTACTCAAGCGCAAAAGCTGGCCTGAAGGGGTTCAGTGATGCGCTAAGGCGGGAGCTGGTGGGCCTTGATGTTGGTGTTACCTATATCGCGCCGCGCGCCGTGAAAACGGCTTTGAACAGCGGCCAGGTGCTGGATTTCGCCCGCATCACCAACATGAAAATGGATGACGCTGCGGATGTGGCCGACCGCATCGTTGCAGCCATCCAGCGCAAGGAGAAAACCGTTTACATCGGTTTTCCGGAAAGCCTGTTCGTTCGCATCAACGCCATTCTGCCCGGCCTTGTGGATATTGCCCTTTCTGGCAATGACCGGAAGGTCAGGGGGCTTTTCGATGCGCCAACCCAACCTGTTCACGGCAATTAAGGAGAAAGATGATGATCAGGAAACATATTGTGGCCGCCTTGATGGCCTGTGCCGTTGCAGCCCCTTCATTTGCAGGCGCGCCAGCGGACGATTTGCTGTCGCTCCAGCATGATTGGGCGCAAATCAAATACAAGATGACAGACAAGGATGCGCAGGAAGAGGCGATTGAGGCGCTGGCTGCGCGGGCAAACCAACTCTCTGACGAACATGACCGCAAGGCTGAATTCCTCGTGTGGCAGGCGATCGTTCTATCAACCCAAGCCGGGATTGATGGCGGTCTGGGGGCGCTTGGCAAAGTGAAGGAAGCCCGCAAGCTTCTGGAAGAAGCGGAAAAGGCCGACCCCGACGCGCTTGATGGCGCCATCGCCACCAGCCTTGGCTCGCTTTACTATCAGGTGCCGGGCTGGCCGATCGGCTTCGGCAGCAAGAAGAAGGCCCGCAAGTATCTGACCAAGGCTGTGGCGGCGAACCCTGACGGGATCGACAGCAACTTTTTCTATGGCGATTTTCTTGTGGAGAAAGGCGAGTATGAACAGGCGAGAGAGGTGCTGTTGCATGCCCTTGACGCACCCGCCCGCCCGGATCGGCCCCTTGCTGACGCTGGCCGGAAAGAAGAGATCAAAGCCCTTCTGGAAAAGATCGAAAGCAAGCTCGGCAAGCGCTCCTGACACGCTTCATATATTCCTCCTACTTGTGCCTGAACCAGTACGCTGGTTCAGGTTTTTTTGTGGCTAGTTGTTGGTGTAGCTGAAGGAGAAGGAGCCACGATTGTTTCCGCTATTACAGATGGTATGAAAGAAACTGCCGGAACAGTTCGATCATTGGCAATTAGCTTTGGATGTGGGGCCCTGAACCTTGTTGAGTGTTAAAAGGAAGAAACTATGAAAGAAGACGAAATAGAATCGAAGATTCTGAAAACAGTTATCTTCAATGGCTTAATCACTTTGTTTGGAGCTTTGGTCTTTGTAGCGTGGATATCTGAGAATGGCCACATCCCTTGGGGTGGAGTAGTATTTGGCTTGGCGGCTTTCGTAGGGTTTGCGTATGGCGTGTACAATAGAAATGTGGAAGCACACTATAAGTTGACACAATATGCAGCTGATGAATACCAACGACGAATTGCCTCAGAATTAGAGCGCCGCCGATTTGCTTCATTAGTGATGTCGAACTGGTTTGTGAAATTAGAAGAAACATTACGCCATAAATTTGATCGGTAGTGGCTGAATTTTGGTGACAAGTTACAATGGGTACAGCTGGGCTGGGCTTGGCTGATGCAAGGAAAATATGTCACCCACGGTATGGTGCGCCAGCACGGTTGCAGTATGGGCAGATATAGAAAAGGGCCCCCGGTTGGAGGCCCTTTCCCCATGCTTTTCATAAGGGATTAAAAGTCGATCTGCGCGGTCTCCAGATCAGCGAGTGTCAGGCCCGTCAGGAAGATGGTGTTGCCGTCGCCTGTGTCGATCAGGACACCTGCCGCACCACCCACAGTCGTTTCTGTGGCGGCAGAAACCACATCTGCGGTGCTTGCGAAATCGGTGATGGTGTTCGCAAGATACAGGGTGTCTTCTGCGAGGTCGAAGTCGGTCACGACATCGTCGCCGTGGCTGCCGCCGAAGAAGAATGTATCCGAACCAGCGCCGCCAGCCAGCGTGTCGTCGCCCTTGCCGCCATAGATGTCGTCGTTGCCGGTGCCGCCGTCCACGCTGTCGTCACCCAGGCCACCGAACAGCGTATCGCTGCCATCGCCACCATCGACATCGTCGTTGCCGCTTGAGGCGAATACGACATCATCGCCGCTGCCGCCATCCACATAGTCATCACCATCGTCACGGCCGGCGTAAACATAGTCATCGCCATCACCTGCGCGAAGGTCGTCATCGCCATCGCCGCCACCGATCACATCATCGCCGTCGCCGCCATAAACCTTGTCGTTGCCGCGGCCTGCCCACAGTTCATCAGATGAGGTGCCGGTGCTGTATTGTTCGCCATCGTCGAATTCACCGTCGCCGTCGTCATCATGCCAGCTACCACCAACAAGGATGTCGTCACCGTCGCCGCCAAACAGGGCGTCATGGCCATCGTCGCCATTGCCTTCATGGCCGTTGTCATCATCGCCGATCAGGAAATCATTTCCACGACCACCACCAATGATGTCGTCGCCTTTGCCGCCAGCGAAGTGGTCGTCGTCTTCATCGTCACGGCCAGCATAAATCTCGTCGTCGTCATCGCCGCCGTTCAGGGTGTCCTGGCCTGCGCCGCCTGTCATATAGTCGCGGCCGCCATTGCCTTCGATGTAGTCGTCGCCGTCGTTGCCGTCCAGGTGTTCATCGCGGTCGTCACCATAGTGATCGTCGTCTTCATCGCTGCCTTCGTAGTCTTCACCTTTTTCGTTCTCCTGATCATCTTCCTGATCATCGTCTTCGTTGTCGGAAGAATCTGAATCATTTTGATCGTCAGATGAATCGGTGTCGTCGTTGTCCTGACCATCATCTACATCATTTGTGTCTTGATCATCGTCATCATCGTTTTCGGCTTCGTCTGCCTTTGGGTCAAATTCATCCTGAAAGGCTGCAATGCTTGCTTGATTTTCCATGGTCTTTCTCTCTTCTCAATCTGGTGTTTGTCGTCTTTTGGCAGCGCTCACTGCCTTGCTTCATTTGTTAGGACGACACAGTTGAGAAAGCCCCCCCACTGAGGAGGGAACTTTTTTTGTTTTTTTTAAGAGAGGCGTTTTAGTAGCGCCAACCAAGGCGAACGCCAAAGGTGCGGGGGCGCAGCGGCGTGACCTGATCAATGTCTGTCAGGCTGAAGGGGTTTCCGAAGGCGAAGCTGTTTGCGCTTGTGTCAAACAGGTTCTCGGCGAACAGGGTTACCTTCCATGGGGCTTTGTTGATCTCAAGGCGGGCGCTGCCCAGATGATAAGCGTCGGATCGCTTTGCGTCATTCACTTCATAAAGCAGGTGGGCGCGCCCCACGTATGTGTAGCTAACGTCAATAATGGCATTCAGGTCGCGCCATAAATTAAATTCATATTGCCCGGCAAAGTTCAGGGTGAAGCCCGGGGCACCGGGGAGGTGCCCTTCTTCCACAGCGCCAACCCCAGAACCAAACTGGTTATTCACTTTAGTGATTTCAGAGGCGTTCCATCCCGCATTGGCATGAATTTGAAGTGTGGGGGTTGGCTGGTAGGTGATTTCCGCCTCGCCGCCAATAACGCGGCCATTGCCAATGTTGCCGATGGTTGGAAGCCCGGCAGCATCAAACTGGTCGGATTGAATGTCATTCCAGCGGGTGTAGAATGCGGCGCCTGTGATCCGAAGCTGACCATCCATAAATTTGTGTTTGAAGCCGATTTCAATGTTCAAAAGCTTGTCGGAATCAAATGTTGTCAGTGCCTCAAGGTCCGTATGTGGGGCTTCACCATCCTCGCCGGGGTCAAGCTCATCGGTTATTTCAGTGGGGCCCTTGAGGTTGATGCCGCCCAGCCGGTAGCCTTGTGCAATTTGCAGATAGTAAAGCCGGTCGTCATTTTCATAAAAGCTCACGGTGAACTTGGGGATCAGGCCGCTTTTCTTCTGTTCGCCAGATGCCTCTCGAACAGCACCGATGCCAACATCATCAAGCAGCGACACTGCGCTGTTTTTATAGTGAAACCACCTCAGGCCGCCCGTGAGTGCCAGGCGCTCGGTCAGGAAATAGGTGGTTTCCCCAAAGAGGGCCGCCTCGTCCAGATTGTCCGTCAGGTCTTCCGAGAAAAGAACATCCGTTGGCCCCAATCCCGCAAAAGAGGCAGAACCGGGGGCTGTGAGGCTGGCGATGATATTTTCATGCCTGTGGGATAGCAAGAAGCCAGCCATCCATTCCAGGCGCGATCCGCTTTTGGAGCTGAAGTGAGTTTCATTGCTGATGGTTTTTATATGGCGGTCATCTTCGAACGCTGCAGGAATGAGCGGAAGATCAGTCAGCTTTGGAACCGCCCGGGCACCATCATAATAATTGTCCATATCGCGGTTGATGTATGAAAAGGTCGAGACAATATCGGCGAAGGAGGTCTCTGCCTCAAATGTTAGGTAGGGCTGGCGCAAAATATCGTAGCGTGGCTCCTGCGTGTAGTTGTCCCGCAATAAGGGGCCGAGGGCACCATTGTAGTAATTGGTATCATCAGCCGTATGGTGCTGGAAGTTAACGCCTAAAGTTAGGCTGCCGTTCTGCCAGAGCTTGAGTTTTGTCGCAAGGCGGGCACCATACAATTCGCTGTCGTTCACATCGTTAAGGTTCAGGCGGATATCATCAATATAGCCGCCGTTTTCTTCATAGTAGGCAACAGCCCGGACGCCGAACTTTTCGTCTATCACGGGGATGTTGATCATGGCTGTATAGTCCTGCGACGGTGCCCCGCCGTCAGTAATCTCGCCCGTGATGGTCACCTCGCCTTCGAAAGCCGAAAGGTTCGGTTTGTTTGTGACAACACGGTACAGGCCCCCAAGTGAACCCGACCCATATAGCGTGCCCTGTGGCCCCCGAAGCACCTCGATGCTGGATATATCCACCAGCTTGAAACTGGGCTCAGGCGCGTTATAGAGCATGCGGGCGTAATCGATGTAGGTTGTCACCAATGCCTGTGTGCGGCCGGAAAAGGCCCCATCCGAGAGGCCGCGTACGATGATCTTGTTTCGGCTGTCGCCCTGATTTGTTGCCGCGAGGCCGGCGATCTTGAATACAGCATCGTTCGTTGATCCGCCGAACAGCCGCTCAAGCGATGCGCCGGATGTGACGGACATCGAATAAGGCAGCTTGTCTGCGAAGTCTTTGCGCCGGGTTGTTGTAACCTCGATTTCTTCCACCAGAGGCGGCAGAAAACTGATTTCCGCAGACGCTTCTTTTATGGGGGGTGCTTTTGGAACTGTTCTAAAAATTCTTACGGCCGTGGGCGAAAGTATTTCGAAATCAAAACCGGTGCCTTTCAGAAGCCTGAAAAGGCCTGACTTCAGTGAGAAGGTCCCTTTTACTTCGTTAGCACGTCCATCCCGAAAAGAAATGCGGGGCCGGATAATGGAAATGTCGGCTTGCTTCGCAAAATCCGAGAGGGCTTTCGACAAAGGTTCGCCAGGAATGTCCAAAACCGCATGGTCCGCGGCTTCTGTTAATGGCGCAAAACATGTCAGCAACAATGTGCCGGATAGCATGGCGGCCTGAAATCGTTTGCTGAGCATATCTGGCTTTGTCTCCTAGTCGCCTTGGGAGGCTGCAGTGATAACGATCTCGTCAGCAAACGTTTCAATGTGAACGGGTAAGCCTGCGGAAAGCATCAGGAGAGCATCATGCTCATCGGAAGTTCTGATAATACCTGAAAACTTCAGGGCTCCAGCTGCGCCAGATAGGCGAATTGGCGTGGGGAAATAACGGTTCAGATCCGCCACGACCTTTGTTAGCGGTGCGTCTTCATATTCCAGATAGCCTTTTTGCCATGCGAGGAAGCGCTCCGCATCTACTTGCGTAATCGAAATGTCAGCCGTTCCTTCGCCATGCACAAGCTGGTTACCAACCGTAAGCCGCGGCTTGTTTTGCGCAGGCGTTTCTTTGTTTGGCGAGAACTCCACAATCCCTTCCGCAACAGTCACCTGCACCTTCTTGGCGTGACGCAAAATATCAAACTTGGTACCGACAACGCGAACTGCGCTTTCGCCCATTTCAACGAAGAAGGGGCGATCTGTATCTTTGGCGACGCTATATATCGCTTGGCCGTAGGCGAGTTCTGTGCGCCTTGCCTCTCCATCGAACATAACTTTTATTTTGGAATCTGTGTTGAGCTGGACCGTTGTGCCATCTGCAAGTGCCACAAGACGCTGTTCGCCCTTGCCTGTTGTATATTCCTGCACGCCATATTCCGGGGCGCCAAAATTGCGAAGCCCAACAACTAGCATGATCATGGCTGCCAGCGCCGCGGCGGCCATGGTCCAAGATTTGGCGCGGCCGAAGCGTTGGCTGGCATCAATAACACTAGATTTTGGTACCACGTCGTCCAGCGCTGGCGCAGGGGCGGCTATCTGTTCCTCGGTTGCGGTGCCCAGATCGATCGCAATCTGGATATTTTCCACAGAGTCATAAGCCTGCCGGTGCAAGTCATCAGCTTCAAGCCACTCGGTGAAAGCAATCCAATCAGCTTCCGAGGCCGTGTCGCTTTCCATGCGCACATGCCAGCGCACGGCTTCATCGTGCAGCTTTTCGTTCATGCTGTTGGTTGCTTCTTGTGTCATTGTTTCGTTTCGCTCAGTCGGCTAGGCCAAAATTAAAAAGTCTCACTAGTAGGACGCCACCAGGCGCGATTCACCCCCAATAAAAAAAATCAGGGATCGTTTCCTCGGTGCGGGGCGAACTTCATTATATATTTCAGTGCTTTACTTACATGCTTTTCCACGGTCTTGACGGAAATATCATGTTTCTCTGCAGCTTCACGATAAGTAAGGCCCTCAAATTTGCACGTTTTGAAAACGGCTCGGCATTGGGGGGGTAATTCTTCAAGCGCAGCGTTTATTTGCGCCAGTTTCCTGCGCGCATCCATTGCTTCGTCTGTGTTGGGCTCGTCTTGCACTGGCTCAGTACCTGCCATGCTGACCTGACTGTCAGACCAGTTTTGCTCACGTACCCTGCGGCGGGCTGCTGCTTTGCGATAGTCGAGGACTAGGTTGTTTGCAACGCGGTAAAGGAACGCGGAAAGGTTTTCCACAGGCGTACTGAAGCTGGAACGCTCCAGCTTGAGATACATTTCCTGCAAAATGTCTTCAGCGGTTTGTTCATTGGCTAGACGTGCCACAAGAAACCTGCGCAAAGATGCCTGTTGCGCAAGGTAGGCTTCCATCAAGTTGGATTTTATCTGATCATCCAAAGCCTATGCCTATCCCCAGTTTCATAAAGGCCTTTCGTCCGCTTATTCATACAAGGGTGTCTTCCAAACGGGCAACAGAAATTTCGTCGCACCAAGGCTTCTTTGCAGATGAGACAGGACTTCTGTAATGGAAAGCTGAGCGGCCGGCCCGCTTAAAGGCGCGACTTACCAGCCGCCACCGCCACCGCCACCACCGCCGCCGCCGGAAAAGCCACCACCACCAGAGAAACCGGAAGACCCGCTTGACGATGGTGGCGTAGAGGCCGCTGCAATGGAACTGGTAACGGCGCTTGAAACTGCGCCGCCAAGCATGGCCGCGGAGAAATGACCATGAGAACGGAAGCTGCGGTGGCCCACATACCAGGTTGGTGAATATTCCGATTGGCCCTTGGCCGCGGCGGCTTTCGCCAAGACATCATCGAACTGGTCGCCCCATTCGTTTTCAACGCCAAGCGCGATCGCATAAGGCAGCATCTTTTCAAACAGCTCGGGCGTACGCTCCGGTGGGTTGTGGAAGTTCAAACGGTCCTTTTCAGCGACGCTCATATAAAGTTTGAAGCCTTCGATCTCATCCATCAGTTGCTGACCATACGGTGTTGGCGCCTTCATGATAAGGGCGAAGAAAATAGCCACCAACAGGCCAAGGAATATATAGCCAAGCGCCAGAATGCCGACACCAAGGATGCCCCCGCTTACGATGCCGATGAAGCCGGCACCGATCCCGAACACAAGGGCTGCGGGTGCAGTGAGGCCAAGTTCTTCCTGTCGCCAGGGATTGTTCAGACGTTTCAGGCCCCACGCTGCCAACAGCCCCATGGCAAGAATAGCTGTGAGCCCAAAAAGGATATTTGCCCCTGCCAACAGTATTGCGCCAATCCCGAAAACCCAGAAGCCGAACCCTGCAACAATAGGCCCATAGTTGCGTTTGAAAAATTTGCTTTCGCCGCGGCCGACTGCGAAGGAGAACTTCTTGACGCACCGGGCGAAGGTCTTGTCGTATTTTTTCTTGATGGTGAAGGTGTCATCTAGCCCGGAGAAAAGATGAGACGCGATTACCGCTTCCCCTTTTGAAAGGGGTACTTTTTCTGAAATGCATGTGAGGACAACCCTGTCCCCTTTTTCCGTGATCTTCAAATAGCCTTTGGCTGCCATGGAAATCAGCGCGGCAGTGAAAGCCGTGTCGTCATACGCCATTTTGGAAACGAAACGACATAGGGCGGGGGACATCTCTCCATCCGGCCCAACTGGCGGGCCATAGCGGGCAATGATCGCACCAGATTCTGGGTCTTTGCCTACCAGTTTCCATGCCCCAAACAGGTAGAAGAACAGGATCAAGAGTGCGATGATCCCGACGAGTATCCAGCCGTTGTCGCTGATGAACCTTTCGGCTTTATCGGTGGCTGTTGGTCGGGCAACGAAGCCTTTGGGCCAGTCCAGCAGGACAGTCACGCCTTCATAGGCGGCCAGCGGCCTGTCCAGGCTGTAGTGTAATTTGTTTGATGCGATATGCGTTGGGGTGATCTTCCAGTCAGAACGGCCGGTGCGGCCAGCATATGCTGTGGCACGGTCAATGGTGGCTCCCTCTGGCAGGGTGACAGTGATGTCAGCTTCCTGGATCGGAAAGCGCCAACCCTGGCCAATTGCATTGAAATAAAGCTCATCCGTTTCCGCTAAGTGCGTAACCTGCCAGGTGGTTTCATAGCGGATGTCATAGCGGTGGATGCCGTGGCTGAGTGTCAGGTTCTTGCTGCCGATGCGGATGCGTACGCCATTGGAAAGCGGCTTCAGGGAATGTGCTTCAGGCTCGCCGTTGCGTTTAACCGACAACAGCTTAAACCCCACTTTGATGGCGTTGCCGTAGGTATCTTCATATTCGGTGGGGAAATCGCGAAAGATACCGCGTTTGATGGCCCGTCCTTCTACATTGACTGCAATTGTCTCATTGATTTCCACCACGCCGTCTTGCCGGACGACAATGTCGCTTGAATAATGCCGGATATCTTCTTTGGCGCTTGCGGCTGCCGAAAGAACAAGGAGCAAAAAACCAAGGCCTAGGAAGCGGATGCCACCTGACATGTGATTATAAAAACCAGCTAACATGTTCGTCCTCCTTGCGTGGGCCGCGATCGCGCTTGTTTGTTGCTTCACCCCGCTCTATCGCACTGTATACGTGCAGGCTGTTTGGGGCATCGGGTAACAGGTTTTCCACCAGCGTGATTAGTGGGTCTGCCCAAGTATTCTCATAGCCAAAAGCTGCAGCAAATACGATTTCCGGTTCGACCTGGCTATTGGCACCGCTCGGCATGAAGCGAGGGTTCAGTCGGTCTACCATCGCGACCTCCAGAAAATGGCGATAACCCTCAATTTGCGCTTCTGGGCTGGCCTTAAGTGACGGCTTTCTCTTTCTTCTAACGCGAGAGAGAATGAGCGCACCATAGCCGATGGCTGCAATGGGCCAATAGGGCAGAAGCGTAGACAGGATAGAGGTGTTCATCGGTTCGCGCACCAGAACGCCAACGGCAAAGGCGAGTAAAAGGAAAGTAAAGGCAATGCCAGCCATCAGGAATATACCGTCATTGCCAGCCCAGCTCGCTCTTTCCCTGTCCAGTTTTTGCCTGTGTTTGCGGCGGATATGCAGCAGGGCGCTGTAGTTTTCCCGGCCAATGATAAAGCCGCCTTCTCGGGAAAGCTGTCGCAGCAGGTGGCGCGCGGTACCTTCCTTGGGTGGCGCGCTTTTGGTTCTGCTCAGGGCAATCGTCCCATCAGCGCGGCCCGCCATCCTGAGGTGTCCCTCCGCTACAAGCTGAAGGATGGCTACGGCGAATGTTCGATTATCATAGCCGCCCAGATGATGCAGGCGGGCAAGGGCGGGTGATATGCCCGCCGGTGCTGAATAGGCGACTTTGGCTTGCATGGGTGTCATGCCAGGGGCTGCTATTAGAATTCAACCTTTGGGGCGACCTTCACCGCCTCGGCCTCGGCCTCTTCAAGTTCGAAGAACTCAGCGCGTTCGAAACCGAACATGCCGGCGACTATGTTGCTGGGGAATTCCTGAACAGCCGTGTTTAGTTCGCGCACATTGCCGTTATAGAAACGGCGCGATTTCTGAATGTGGTCTTCCACTTCATGTAAGCGGTTGGACAGGTCTGAAAAGCTTTTGTCTGCCTTCAGTTCTGGATAGGCCTCGGAAACCGCAAGCAGCTGGCGCAACGCGCCTGTCAGCATATTCTCGGATTTTGCCTGATCTGCAGGGCTGCCGTCATTCGATACGGCAGCCGTGCGTGCAGCGATGACATTTTCCAGCGTTTCCTTTTCGTGGGATGCATAGCCCTTCACGGTGGCAACCAGATTTGGAATCAGGTCGTATCGGCGCTTCATTTGTACGCTGATATCTGACCAGGCTTCATTTTTCCGTACGCGCAGGCCAACCAGTTTGTTGTAGGTGCCCATGAGGTACAGGCCGACAAGGACAACAAGCCCAAGCAGAATATAGATCGCTGTCATGTGGTATCTCCGTTTGTTGTTTTTAAGCCCATAACTGAGCGGAAATACATCGGCCTTCTATAAAGCCGATTACACAAACTCGAGGGTACATCAGAATGGTGAAAACAGGTCGGCTATTTAAAAAAAGCCGGGCTTTCGATTTTTGAATTCCCCCCATCTCACTTTCCTGCCGAAATCTCACGGCAATGAAGCAAGCTAACAACTTATATGTAAGTATTTAAAAGCGTTGTGCAAGGGAGAGAGAATAAAAGCACAGCTAAGAATTTGAATAAGAAAGGAGGGCAGTTGCCTAGACGGGCAGTGTTGCTTCAATTTGAGCAAGGATGTCGGTCCGGGCCTTTTGCAGGATTTCCTGGCCCTTTTCCTTCACTGCTTGTGCGATGTCGTCCTGAATATCGAGAAGCTGCACGAAATAAGGGGAGGCATCACGCTCAACAGTCAGCGAACGCAAGGCTTGTGCACCAAAATGGGCTTGATAGATACCAGCAAGCATCTGTTCCCATTCAGTGCCATATTGGCTCTGCGCTGACAGGATCACTTTGACCACTGTGTTTTGAACAGTGTCCATGCCGTAGCGTTTTACTGCTGCTTGCACAGTTGCACGCCCCTTCACGTCATGAAGCAACATCAGTGACAAGTTGCGGCTGATGCCGGTCTTGCGAACAAACTCAAGCGCTGTTTGCTGGGTCGCCGCAGCAGAGTGAGAGAGGAAAGCGCCTGTCAGGTCTGGCAGAGAAACCTCGAGGCTATCAACAGAAGGCATTGTTGGCGCATTGGCGGCCAGACTTTGCGGGGCGGTGAATGCAGCCATCAAACCGAAGAGAAGCACAGCCCACTTTGGGGATTGGTTCGCCTTGATAATATGCTTGATGAATCGGGACATCGCTAACGCTTTTGCTCTCTGTAAAATATGGAATTTCCATAGTGCCTAAGCGATAAAAGCTGCGAGTTTTACTTTTTTCTGCTACTGTCATAAAAATTTCACATAACCCTATGCGAATCACCCTCGGTTTGGTTAAGTGCTTATGAAAAAAGAGGAATTATTTTAACATTTCTCAAAATTTTTTTTCACAAGCAAGTTCATGGGGTTAATACAAGCTAGGTCTGGTTCGATTACACATGTTACATATTACTGTAACAAAAGTGGTCATAATAGATCGGTTTGCCATAAGGAGGCCTGTAATGCGTTATGTGAAATTTGGAACTGCCACCGCTGCCTTTGTAATCGCCGCCACCGCGTCACTTCTTGATACGCGAGTCGCGCTGGCTGATGCGTCATTCCTTACGGATGATGACTATGCAACAAATGAACTCAACACTGGTGACTGGAGCAAAGCTGAAGCTGCGTTGATGAACGCGGGCGTTGCTGCCGAGGACGAAGTGTTCACCAAGATCAACCTTGCCTTTGTATATAGCTCCACCGGCCGTAAAGAACGGGCGGTTGCTATTTATAATGAAATTCTGGCCTCGAAAGAGAACCCCTATGCTCTGACGGTATCAGGTCAGCCAAAACGTGTGAAGACAATTGCAAAACTTGCGCTCGCTCGCTTGGATGAGGGCACGCAATAACGGGCTCACACTGTTTCGCATCGCCGCTTTCTCTGAACCGGATTGTGGCCAAGAAAAGCATATGCCATCGGGTATATGCTTTTTTTGTTTGCCAGTAAGGCTTTAAACGGGTTTCTCTTAAGCAAGGAGCAGGCAACGCGGGAAAGTTATGCAACAGGATGTGGAAAGTGAGGCGGGACCAGGTAGGCCCCCGATTTGGTTGGCACTTCTTTGCCTGATCCCAGGGGCTCTTTATTTCCATGCGGAAGCACCGCTGTTGCCTTCGCTGGTGCTTTTCCTGAATTTATGGGTGCTCAGTGTTTATGACTGGATGAGCTACCGGCTCCCCAATCTGCTTACCCTGTCCCTTTTCCTGACAGGCTTGTTGTTCGCACTCGTTTCTCACGTTGGGCGGTTGGAGGTCTATTTTATCGGCGCTGTTGTCGGAGGGCTGTTTTTCCCCACCTTGAATCTTTTTTACAAAGGCGTGCGAGGGCGTGATGGCGTTGGCCTTGGTGATGCGAAGCTGCTGGCTGCCATTGGCATGTGGCTTGGCTGGCCTGCGTTGCCGATTGTGCTTCTGGTCGCGTCTCTTGCTGGGCTTCTATATGCCCTTGTTGGAGTCGGATTAAAAAGAGGCGTCTCTATGACAAGTCGTATCCCATTCGGCCCTTTTTTGTGCCTTGGCGGCTGGGTTGCATGGCTCCTCTTTTAAGGGTAAAGATTAAATAATCCTTTCATTATAATGGCTTGTATTGCATGGATCGTGCTATTTTTCGCCGATTTTCAATGTTCCCGAAACGGTAATCCTGCTGCAACGAAACTGAAATAATCCCCATCTAGGCCTATGCCCCAGGAGCTGGCTGCCAAAAAGCCAGCCCATTCGTATGCAATGCGTGAAGCAATACAGGTGACGGAAACGTCGTACGGGGAATACCATGACCAAACTTCAGATTCTTAAAAATACATTGCTGGCGGCTGTTGCTGCCACGGCACTTGTTGCCTGCGGCGATGACAGTACAGAGCTGGCATCTCCTGGCACAGTTGCTCCAAATCCAGGCACAGGCAACCCAACGCCTACACCTGATCCGGATCCGGAGCCAGAGCCAACGGTTAAAGTTGGCCGTGATGGCACTGAATATACTTCCGAAGGCAACTGCCCAACAGGCACGACTGCCGTTTCAGTTGGTGAGCAAACACACTGTAGCCTTTCCGGCACACTGACTTCCGACGTTACGCTGACAGCTGGCAATATCTATCAGCTTTCAGGCAAAGTTGCGGTGGGTGTTGACGTTGGCGCAGACGGTTCTTCTGCAGCCGGCGACCCTGCGGTTCTGACGATTGAGCCTGGCGCTGTTATCTACGGTGCAACAGCAACAGACGTTCTCGTTATCTCTCGCGGTTCTGAAATTCAGGCGGAAGGTTCTGCAACGAACCCAATCATCTTCACATCCGCACTGGATCTGGATCTGGCTTCCGAGCTTGGCCTGACTGCAGCAGCAAGCTACAGCGGCCCACTTCTTGAAGAGCCTTTCACTTCTGAGTGGGGCGGCATCGTGATCAACGGTCGTGCTTCCATCAACACTTGTAACCAGTCTGGTACTTGTGAAGCTGAAGGCGAAGGCGACAGCGGCCTTTATGGCGGCGATGACGATACCGATTCAAGCGGTACGCTGAAATATGTTCAAATCAAATACTCAGGTAACCCAATCACTGCTGACGACGAGCTGAACGGCATCGCGTTCCAGGGCGTTGGTTCCGGTACTGAGCTTGACTACATCCAGGTTCACAACGGTGCGGACGACGGCGTTGAATTCTTCGGCGGTACAGCACAGGTGAAGCACCTTGTGATCACTGGCGCCGATGACGATAGCCTGGACTGGACACAAGGTTGGCGCGGTAAGGCGCAGCACGTTGTGATCATCCAGAACCCGGCACAGCCTGCTTCTGACCAAGGTATCGAAGCTGACAACTACGGCGACGGTAACGACTTCCTGCCACGGGCGCAGCCACGTCTTGCCAACATGACAATCGTTGGTTCCTACTCCAAAGGCGGCGAAAGCGACATCGGTATGTTGCTGCGTGAAGGTACTGGCGCGAACATCTACAACACTGTTGTTTCCGATTTCGGCGATGCGTGTCTGGATATCGACCAGGACGCAACTTTCACCAACGCAGGTTCTTCAGCGACTAACCTGACTGGCAACCTGACAATCGAATCCACCCTGCTTGGCAGCAACTGTAAGTCTGTCTTCAAGGACGATGGCAACAACTTTGATCTTGCGACTTTCTTCAACGAGCAGACTAACAACGTTGTTGGCGCAACATCCCTTTCCAATAACTTCATCAACGGCTCTGCTGAAGCGGCTGTTACTGCAACAGACGTGAGCGCGGTTGACGCCTTCTTTGATGCGACTGACTATGTTGGTGCGGTTAAGAGCGATAGCGCTGCAGATAACTGGACCCTGAATTGGACATACGGCCTGAACCCGGATCCAGAGTGTCCAACTGGTACAACAGCAAGCACTGACGGCACTGTTTGTACGCTTTCCGGTACTTACACCGAAGATATGCGTCTTGTTTCCGGTCTTGACTATGTTCTTTCCGGCAAGGTTGTGTTCGGTGTGGACGTTGGTGCAGACGGCACTGCCGCAACTGGCGACCCTGCTACGCTGACTATCGAGCCTGGTGTAACGGTTATGGGTGAAGACAAAACGTCTTACCTCGTGATCTCTCGCGGTTCCAAGCTGAACTCAAACGGTACAGCAGACGCGCCTGTAACATTCACTGCGATCGACCCTGAAACCCGCAGCCTTGACACTGATACGTCACTCTGGGGTGGTCTGGTGATCAACGGTCGCGCCACCATCAACACTTGTAACCAGTCTGGTACTTGTGAAGCTGAAGGTGAAGGCGATAGCGGCCTCTATGGTGGCGACGACGATACTGACGACAGCGGCCAGATCTTCTACACTCGCGTTGTATATGCCGGTAACCCGATCACTGCTGACGACGAACTGAACGGCATTGCCTTCCAGGGCGTTGGTTCCGGCACTGAAATCGATTACCTGCAGGTTCACAACGGTGCAGACGACGGCGTTGAATTCTTCGGTGGTACAGCACAAGTGAAACACCTTGTGATCACTGGTGCCGATGATGACAGCCTCGATTGGACACAAGGCTGGCGCGGTAAGGTTCAGCACCTGCTGATCGTACAGAACCCGAACCAAGCTGCGTCTGACCAAGGTATCGAAGCCGACAACTACGGTGACGGCAACGACTTCCTGCCACGTGCACATCCAATGATCGCTAATGCAACCATCATCGGTGGCGGCGTAGCCGGCGGCGAGAGCGACATCGGTATCCTGCTTCGTGAAGGTACTGCGGCTAACCTCTGGAACGTGGTTGTGGCTGACTTCGGCGACGCATGTCTCGACATCGACCAGGACGCAACCTTCACGGTTTCAGGCCCAGACGCGACAACGCTTTCCGGCGACCTGACTATGCAGTCCACGCTTCTCAGCACAAGCTGCGCGACGGTCTTCAAGGATGACGGCAACAACTTTGATCTGGAAACCTGGTTCACAAACCAGCTGAACAACACTGTTGCAGCCGACAGCCTCACTGGCCTCTCTGGCGCCGCAAGCTTCAAGACCTTCATCAACGGGTCTGTAGAGAACGGCGTAACGGCTACTGATGTGAACGCAGTTGATAGCTTCTTCGACACCACTGATTACATCGGTGCCGTGAAGAATGCCGCTGGCGACTGGGTATCCGGTTGGACCGTTTGGTTGAACCAATAAGCAAAACGTTCGGGCGCCGCAGCAGGGTATCTGCCCTGGCTGCGGCGCTCAGCATAAGTAAAGAAAGCTGATGGTGCCCTAGATGAAACCGAACCATAAATCTCTCAAATATGCGCTCCTTGCTTCGACGGTTGTGATGCTTCCGGCCGAAGCGATCGCGCAAGAGCAGTCCTCCGGCTTTGAGCCTGCCGATGTGGAGGAAATTACCGTTCAAGGCCGCTACGTGCCTGACGAGAAACGCTCGACTTCAGAAATCTCGAATGTGATCGACAGCGAAGCCTTTGCCCGTGTGGGCGATGGTGATGTTGCGGTCGCACTCCAGCGTGTGCCGGGCCTTTCCACAGTTGGTGGCAAATATGTATTTGTCCGTGGCCTTGGTGACCGCTACAGCTCCACACTCCTGAACGGTTCGGGTATCCCAAGCCCTGAGCCCCTGCGCCGCGTGGTGCCGCTTGATATTTTCCCGACTGCAATGATCAAGTCGGTGCTCGTGCAGAAAACCTACTCACCAGAATATCCTGCGGCCTTCGGTGGCGGTGTGATCGACCTTCGCACCAAAACTGTGCCGGATGAGTTCGTGCTCGAAGTAGGGCTCAGCACAGAATACAATAGCGAATCCACGCTCAAGGAAGGCCTCAGCTTCGATGGCCCAGGTTCCGAGATCTTCGGTTTTGGTGGCTCCAGCCGTAATATCCCGGCCCTTCTTCTTAAAGACGTTACGCTTGCCAGCCTGACGGCAGAAGAAAAGGCGGAAGCTGCGAAAGCTATCCCGAATGTCTGGTCGATCGACAAGGAAGACAATTTCCCGGCTGCCGGCATTGATTTCCTTTGGGGTAACCGTTTCGAAGCTGGCGACGAAGGTGCGTTCGGTTTCTTCGCCGCGCTGACGTACGATGTTGAACAAACGAACCGCCAGGGTATGCGCCGTGGCTTTAACACATCAAACGCTGGCCTTGTTGAACGTTTCAGCTACTCCCCGAAGGTGTGCGAAGATTTCGCAAGCCAGGGCGACTATGCCAACGTTCAGAACATGGGCGACGATTGTGGTTTCCGCCAGACAACCATGGACATCGACCTGAACGGTATTTTGTCGCTTGGTTATGAAGTGAACGCCAACCACTCTCTGAACCTTACGTCAACGGTTCTGCGTCAGTCGCAGAAGCGGGCCTTGATCGAAAAAGGCTTTATCGCTTCCGAGAAAGACGAATTGCGGACTACGTCTTCAATCGACTGGATCGAAAGCCAGGTATGGACGAACCAGCTTTCTGGTGATCACCTGTTTGCCCTGTTCGGTGACAGCGATACGTTCATGGAAACCGAAGTAGATTGGCGCTTCAACTATTCCCGCGCTGACCGGGATGCGCCACTGGGCCGCAGCATGGCCTATATCTTCGATCCGGCGGATGACGAATATCACACGCTTCCACGTGCCGATTTCAACACCACCAGCTACAGCGCTCTTGATGAAGAATCCTACGAAGGTGGGTTCAACTTCAAGCAGCCAATGAATGTCGGTGATTTCCCGATGGACATCAAAGGTGGTTTCACCTGGTCTGACAAGAGCCGTGGTTACGGCGTGGTGCGTTACTATTACGCATTCCCGTCTGGCCATCAACCAGACCTGCGTACGCTTGTACCTGAAATCATGTTTGGCCCAGCCAACATTGCACCAGGTGGCATCACGCTGACAGAAAAGTTCGATGCGTCTGACTATTTCACCGCAGATTTCACCAACTATCAGGGGTATCTGGGTGCGGATATCGAGCTTTCCTATCGTCTGCGTGCGGCCTTCGGTATGCGCTATGAAGACTCTACCCAAACAGTGGCTACAGTTGACCGTACAACAGACGCGCCAATCGTAGTGACCCAAACGGGTGAATATTGGCTTCCTTCCGCAACGCTTACGTATGAAGTTGTGGACAACATGCAGGTGCGCCTGGCCTATAGCCAAACGATCACGCGACCTGACATGCGGGAGCTTTCTTCAGCACCGTTTATCGATTATGAGCGTAACCGTACAATCCGCGGTAACCCTGAACTGCGCATCACGGAAGTGGACAACTTCGATGCGCGCTTCGAGTGGTATTTTGCGCCGGGTGAAAGCCTGACAGTTGGTGCCTTCTACAAGAAGTTCACCAACCCGATCGAGGAAACGTTCACCATTCTCGGTGAGGGCCCTCTTGGTGGTTACATCAACGCCAAGGAAGCCAAGCTGAAGGGTGTTGAGCTTGAGGTTGAGAAAATCCTCTTCCTGCAAGACTGGTTCGGCTGGAGCTGGCTTGGTGATCGCGAATTCTACATTCGTGCCAACGGTTCCTACATCGATAGTGAAACCACAATCGACCCAACTGCGCTGCCTGCAGGCAACACGGCAACGAACCTTGTTCGTTCCATGCAGGGTCAGTCTGATTGGCTCGCCAACATCACCTTGGGTTACGAAGATTACATGAAGGGCGAAAGCATGGCGCTGGTGCTGAACTATACAGGCGAGCGTCTGTCTGGTGTTGGCATCAACGGCGTGCAGGACGAATTCGAGCGTCCTCCTGTGATGTTGAACTTCGTTTACAAGCGCACGTTTGAGCTTGGCGCCCACGAACTGGAGTTGAGCTTCAAAGCCCAAAACCTGATGAAGGACGATCAGACCTGGATGCAGGAAGGCAAAATCACGGAAAAATATGAGCTCGGTCGCACTTTCGGCCTGAGCGCTAAATACCGGTTCTAACACCAGAATATGGGCCTGCTGCTACGGCGGCAGGCCTTACTGACGGCTAAAAAACACTGGCCGCAAAAAAAGTGCAACAAAATGGCGCGAAGATGCCACGCACAAAAAAGAACATAGATGCTTTTGGAGACTTATTCGTTTCATGGACAAGAATGTACATGGACTGAAACTGGCGCTATCTGGCGCTCAGGCACCGCGCATTCTGCGTTGGTGCATTTTGGCGCTTGAAGTACTGCTTCTTGG
>JABXIV010000065.1 GCA_013372925.1 Alphaproteobacteria bacterium | reverse complement strand
GATCGAACATCGCCAACATCCTGCTGATCCTTGGCCTTTCGGCCGTGATCGCCCCCATTGCATGCGAAGGCCGCCAGGTGCTGCGCGACGGACTGGCGGTGCTGACGGCCAGCCTGATGGTGGGGCTGCTGACTTTTCTGGGGCAGATCAGCTTTATCTTCGGCCTGATCCTCCTCATGTCGCTGATCGGGTATCTCAGCTTTGTCTACCTGTCTGAGCGACGGGCGCAGGCACTGGCCGCCAAGATAGCCACCCATGAAGTGGAAGAGGACATCCCGGCCCATGGCCTTGGGTTCCCTGCTGCGATCGGGGTCGGCATCGCCGGGCTTGTAGCGCTAGCGGGCGGCGCGCATTTCCTGGTGCAGGGCGCGACCGAGATCGCGCTGGCCTTTGGCGTTTCTAACGCCGTGATCGGCCTGACCATTGTGGCCGTTGGCACCTCGCTGCCGGAACTGGCGACCGCGCTTGTCTCCGCCTACCGGGGCCACGCGGGCGTGGTGCTGGGGAACGTGCTGGGCAGCAACCTGTTCAACATGCTGGGCGTGCTTGGCGCCACCGCCATGGCTGCACCCGTGCCGCTTGACGGCAAGATCGCAAGTTTCGATGTGTGGATTGCCATCGGTGTGGCCGCGATCCTGCTGCCCGCCATCCGTAGCGGCAAGCGCCTTTCCCGCCGCGAGGGCGCCTTGTTCCTGATATTATACGCGGTTTATATCTATTCCGCGTTTGTGGTGAGCGGGGCCTGAAACCGGGCTGAAGGTGTCATGCCCCGGCCATTAGGCTGCTTCAAAAACTTACGCAATATCGACAATGGGCGCACCAACGATGCGCCCATGATTACATTGGCCTTTCAGCCTGCCGGCATCCGATATGGCAGCCTATAGCCGTGGCAACCACATGCCCATGGTCGCCCCCAATATGCCCCACGCCATAACCGCAGATAACAACAGGATACCGAAGGCCGTGGCCAGCTTCTGACTGGGCGTGCCTTTGGCTTTGGCACGCAGGTACAATTCCAGTATGGCGAGGGGCAGAATATATACCAACGCCTGAAGGACAGACAGGACCGGGCCAGTGAAGCTGGCGGGGTCGAACCCAACAGGCCTGCCGTGAAACATATTCCAGGCCATAAAGCCGATACGGAAAAACCACACACCGCTAACCGCCACAAACAAACGCAGGGCCCACACGCGGTGCTGCGCAAATTTTCTCTGCCGCGCCCTTTTGAAGGCCATGACAGCGCAGATAACAATAATCGCACCATTGATCATCAATGATGTATGCGCGAACAGATCACCGATAACCTTGTCGTACCTTGTAATGATCATGAACGCGCCGCTCAGGCTCATGACAAGGGCAGTCAGCACATAAAGCCTGCCGTTCCAGCGGTGCAGCGCAGGCAGTTTGGCACGCAGTGTTGGTACAAGCTGCAAAAGGCCACCAAAGGTGATGACGGCTGCAAACAGAACATGGGCAATAACAGCCAGATTGCCCAAAGCATCGCCCTCGATATACCCGGCAGGCATCACGCCGTTGAACCGTTCAATATCCCACGTGGCGGTAGAAACATAATAGAAGGCCACGATGTAGTATGAAAAAATCGCTTGCCCAACCAGCACCGTCGCAAACCATGCTTTAGCCGCCGCATCAATCGCCTTTCTGGCAAAACCAGGTGTTATTAGTTTCTGTTGAGCCTGTATCCCAGTGGTCATATTTTCATCCTCTCTGTCTTTTTTTATGGCTGTCATTGACAGCTCTCTCGCTTTATCGCGTTTTACCATTGAAGTGCTTTCTGGATTGCCAGTCGCATCCGAGACTCATTTGGCTGGGCGTAGATAGGAATTTTGTCGTGTGAATTCGCGCCGAATTTGAAATTCGGCCAGAGTTTCTTAAATTTGTGGCTATATAAGCCTGTAAATCGCAGAAAAATCTGGTGAGAGGCCATCAATGAAAATATCGGGCGGAACCTTGGGATGACATCTTTATCTGTTCTGAATTCTGCGTTGCTTGTCCTGAGTGTTGCACTTGTACTGCTGCACGTATCTGCAACGCGGGCAAAGCCCAACAAGGCGCGGACATTGTTCGCCATCTTTTGCGGGTCGATCGCCTTCCTGATGTGCAAGCAGCTGTCTGCGGCCAGCATCGGGCCCTATCAGTTTCTGATCGGCATCGGTGCCAGTGCAACCTGCAACGCCTATTGGCTGTTCAGCCGGGTTTTCTTCAGGCGCCGGGATGCGATCAAACCGCAGCATCTCTATGTTGCTGTCGCCATCGCGCTATTGGTCGCAATGAACCAGATATATATGTTCCTGAAAGGGATGGCCGTTTTCACACCAGCGCCCGATGCCTTGGTTCGCTATATCCTTGTTGAGCTTACCCTGTTGCTGTCTTCTTGCATTCTGGTCCTGACCTTTTGGGAGGGCTGTCGAGGCTTTGGCAAGGACACCTTTGAAGGCAAGGCACAGCGCATTCTGTTCCTGTCTGTGTTTGTTTTTGCCCTTGCTGGCAGCAAAATCGCCAAAGGCCTGCTTGCTGACAACCCGCAAGCGCTGGAATATATCATCTCAGCCATTACCTTGCTCGTTATGGTGAGCACGCAGATATTGCTGATGTGGCGATACACAAACCATCTGGATTTCCTGACAACCATTCCCTTGCGCGAGCGCCTTCAGCCCTCCGCAGCCACGGACGCCACCAAGGCCACTGACAGCCGTGGCGAATTATCACCGCTCGCCCGCCAAATCAGGGACCTGATTATCGGGCAAGCGCAATATCTGCAGGAAAATCTCAAGGTTTCAGATATCGCCCGTGAACTGGATGCACCGGAATATCTGATCAGCAAGGCGATCCGCACTGAACTTGGGGCAGCGAATTTCAATCAATATGTGAACACGCTGCGGATCGCACATGCGCAGACCTTGCTTGCAGACCCTGATCACTTGAAAACATCAATCTTGGCAATTGGCCTTGATAGCGGTTTCGCCTCAGTAGGCCCCTTCACGCGGGCATTCAAAACAAAGACAGGCCTTACACCCAGCGAATATCGCCAAAACCTTCAGGCGAAATGAGCGCTCCTCTGTCTCGCCTCCCCGCTGTCGATCAACCGTTTCAGCTGGGCGAGATCTTTCTCCGTCAGGGGTTTAAGGGCTGAATAACGGGCCTTCGGCAGCGCCGCGATAGCCTTTGCATGCTCCAACCGGGCTGCGTCCACGTCTCCGCGCGCGAGGGCCGCGATCGAACGGACCTGATGCCGGCTGTGTTTATCCTGCAGCGCCGTGGGTTTGATTTTCGCGAGCGCCGGGCCTGCTTCCTCCAAGCCCCCCTCATATAGGGCCTGAAAGCTGAGCTTTTCCTGCACGTAGCCATCGCGCGCGAAGGCGGCGAGCCCTTCAATATCGCTGGTCATATGCTCAAGATGCTGCCGCGCGGCCTCATGATCAGCCGCATCTCTGGCCTGATAATATCTGAAACAATGCCCGGCCCGCCATTCGGGGCTGCCCTCTGGTGCTTGCGTCAGCGCTTTCAGGGTTTCATCCGGCCAGCTTGAAATCTCGGTATTCCCTATCACCAGTGCAGACATATGAAACTGGGCAACCGCCACCCGGTACCCTGCCCCCTGTCGCAGCGCTTCAAGAAACCGCTTGCCGTCCGTATGGAACCCCGCAACGGTGATGGGTAGCAGATTATAAACAGCCATGAAGGCCGTGATCAGCAAGGTAAACATCAGCGGAAAGAAATACAGCGCGGGTAGCGCCCCAAGCCCCACAGCGCACAAAACCAACAGAAGAAGCGAAGCAACAGGCCCACCTGCGACAAAAGCCATATATTGCCGCCTTGAAACCTGCTCTCCGCACGAAGGCAGGCAATAAGCGAAACCACCGGGAAAAAAGCCCCGCACCTCAAGGGAGGGAAACCGCCGCCCATCATGAAAGGACCAAACAAAAGGCCCTACAACGAAGGCCAGTGGTCGCATACCGACAATACGCCCCGCAAGCATATGCCCCAACTCGTGAACGAGGACTGAAAGGAAATAACCAATGATCGGGGAGATAAGCACCAGCGGAATGATCGTCGCCTTATTGAGCCCCATTTCCGACAGGCTCGGCAAAAAATTATCGCCGTATCTGGCCCCCATCGCACCGAACGCCGCCCCCACCAGGGCGCACAGCAGCAAGGACAAAACTGTCTTCCAGGTAATTTTCATATGCTCTCCCCCATCAAGCCAGAAACCTGTGCTCCAACCATACACAAGCACTGGCAAGCATACAATCCACGCGTTGGTAGGCCACCCTTTCGGCCTGCAGCAGCCATGTCGCGCATTATTGCTTTTCAGTGTGGGGCGATTGAAATATGTAGAGGGCTATGACCAAGACGCCCTCCCCGCTCCCTATTGATAGCGTGCTCCCTGCGCTGACGGCCGCGCTGCGCGACAGTGCGTTTGCCGTTCTGGTGGCCGCACCGGGCGCGGGCAAGACTACGCGCGTGCCGCTTCAGTTGCTGAGTGCGGATTGGCGCGCCGGTGGCCGCATCATCATGCTTGAGCCGCGGCGCATCGCCGCCCGCGCCGCCGCGTACTTTATGGCCCGAACGCTGGGTGAAGAGGTTGGCGAAACCGTTGGCTACCGCGTGCGGCTTGATACACGCGTCAGCGCCAAGACCCGAATTGAAGTGGTGACCGAGGGTGTTTTCACCCGCATGATCCTTGATGATCCCGAGCTTTCGGGCGTCGCGGCTGTTATTTTTGACGAGTTTCACGAGCGCAGCCTTGATGGCGACCTGGGACTTGCGCTGGCGCTCGACACGGCCGTGCTCAGGCCCGACCTGCGCATCCTGATCATGTCGGCAACGCTTGATGCCACACAGATGTCGAAGCTGCTGGCTGACGCGCCGCTCGTGGAAAGCGAGGGTCGCGCTTACCCAGTTGAAACCCGCTATGTGCCCATGGGGCCGGATACCCGGATCGAGGACCATGTTGTTTCCACGGTGATGATGGCGCTTCGGGAAGAGCACGGTTCCCTTCTGGTGTTTTTGCCGGGAGAGGCCGAAATTCGCCGCGTGGCAGATCGCCTGAGCGGCCAGGTAGGCGAAACCACAGATATCGCGCCGCTTTACGGCCGCCTCACCCCGCAGCAGCAAGACCGCGCCATCGCCCCCGCGCGCATTGGCCGCCGCAAGGTTGTTCTGGCGACAACGATTGCGCAAACTTCGCTGACGATTGAGGGCATCCGCGTGGTGATCGACAGCGGGCTCGCCCGCGTGCCGGTTTATGAGCCTGCAACCGCTCTGACCCGACTGGAGACCCGGCGCATTTCACAGGCTGCCGCCACGCAGCGGCAAGGTCGTGCGGGCCGCACCGAAGATGGCGTTTGCTACCGGCTGTGGGCCAAGGGCCAAACCGCCGCCCTGCCCGCCTTTGATACACCGGAAATCCTGGCCGCAGACCTGACGCCCCTTGCGCTCAGCCTAGCATCGTGGGGCGTGACAGACCCCGCGCAAATGCAGTTTGTGGACCAGCCGCCCGCCCCTGCGTGGGCAGAGGCCACCACGCTCCTCCGAAAGCTGGATGCCGTGGATGACCGTGGCCAAATCACCGATGAAGGTCGCGCGCTGGTGGCCTTCCCGCTCCACCCACGGCTCGCGCACATGATCCACCGCACGGGCGCAAGCGGCCACGCACAAGAGGCCGCCGAGGTTGCAGCCCTTGTTTCCGAACACGGGCTTGGCGGCGACGCCATCGACCTTGAGGAGCGACTAAGCCGCTTCATGGCCGACAAGAGCCCCCGCGCCAGGGACGCCAAAGCCCTCGCCGGGCGCTGGGCAAAGCTGGCGGGGCACGCACAGGGGTCGCGTGAGGCTACGAGCATCGGGCAGATGCTTGCCTATGCCTACCCGGACCGGCTGGCGCAGGCCGCAGGAAAGCCGGGCCGGTACCGCCTAGCGACAGGGCGCGCTGCAAGCCTGCCGGAGACCGACGCGCTGGCGCGGCACAAGTTTCTGGTGGTGACAGACATCACAGGCCAGGCCGCAAACGGGCGCATTCGCGCGGCCGCAGCCATCGACATTCAGGAAATTGAGGAAACCTTCGCCGCGCACATCACGGAAGAAACCCGGCTCGAATTCGACGGCGCATCAAAAAGCGTGCGCGCGCGCCGCGGGCGGGCGGTCGGCCAGGTTATCCTGTCGGACGGCTCCGCCAAGGTTGAGGACACGGAAGCCGCAGCCCAGATGCTGTGCGCAGCGATTGAGGATCTGGGGCTTGATATTTTGCCGTGGAGCAAAGCGCAGTTGGCGCTGCGTGCCCGCGCGACCTATCTGCACGACAAGCTCGGTCCGCCCTGGCCGGACCTGAGCGACAAGGCCCTTCGAGAGGATGCCTCAAGCTGGCTCGCGCCCTATCTTGGTGGCGCGACGGCCATCTCGAAAATCACCGCTGATATGCTGGAAGGGGCCCTCGCAGCCCTGTTGCCGTGGGACTTGCGCTCACAGATCGACACGCTGCTGCCGTCGCATTTTCAGGCCCCGACCGGGTCTCGCATCCCGATCAATTATGCCCATGAAACCGCCCCGGCGATTGAGGTGCGCGTGCAGGAACTGTTTGGGCTGAGCACCCACCCGGCGATCATGGGCGGCAAGGTGCCTCTGCTGGTTATCCTGCTGTCGCCCGCCCATCGCCCGATACAAATGACGCAGGACCTGCCGGGCTTCTGGAAAGGCTCGTGGGTGGCAGTGGCCAAAGACCTGAAAGGCCGATACCCGCGCCACTATTGGCCGGATGACCCGGCGAGCGCACAGGCCACCGCCCGCGCCAAGCCACGCGGCACATAGCCAAGACAATTGAGGAGCGACCAACGGGATGGTCGCTCTAGCTATTTTTGACTATGACCAAGGGGTCACCAGATATTTCTCGCCGGTTCGCATCGCGCGGTAATCGGTCACTGCTTCCTTGGTCAGCATTTCCTCGAGATTGACGCGCTTCTTGTAGCTGCTCGCGAAGGTGGTGGTCAGGCTTTCAAGCACACGTTTGCGCATGCGGCCAACCGTTTCCATGCCAACCGACTGGAGGAACGGAAACAACAGCCAGCCAGACAGCGTCCAGCCGAAACCATAGCTTGGCGACAGGATCGTCGGCCCAACATCCAGCCGCCCATAAATGAACATGCGCTTCGGCTGGTTGGAGCCATAGCGCGAATATTCGGTCATTCTGCCAACGGCCACCTGTTCCATCGCCTTGAAGGCGGTATCGACCGCCTGCCCGCCGCCGATCGGATCAAAGCCATAGAAGGCACCGGTATCATCAATCGCAGCCCGCAGGTTGCCCATGAAACCGTCTGCCGCTGAATTGACAACATGCGTTGACCCGAGCTTCTCAAGAAGCGCAACCTGATCGTCCTTGCGCACGATATTGACGAGGCCGAGGCCGTCTTCCTTGCAGATGCGCGTCAGCATCTGCCCCAGATTGGAGGCACCCACGGTGTGCAGGATTGCGTCCTGGCCGTCCATCTTGGCGTTTTCCGCGAAACCAAGGGCTGTCATCGGGTTAACAAAGGCGCTCGCGCCGTCTTCCGCCGAATGGTCCCCAAGCGGCAGGCACATGCCCGCGTCGGCGATACAATATTGGCTGTAGGCATTGCCGGGCACACAGGCGACACGCTGGCCCACAAGCGCCTTGGCCATGTCGCTGTCTCCGACGGCAACCACAGTACCCGCGCCCTCATTGCCCGCAGGCAGCTTGAGCCCGTGCCGCGCTTTCGAGCCTGTATTGAAGGGCTCAGGCATTTGGGCGACATACTTGCCGGGTGAATAGTCAGCATTTTCAAGATCGGCCGCGCTGGTCAGGATGGCCAGGTCTGACGGATTGATGGGTGCGGCTTCCATTTTTACCAGCACCTGATTGCCCGTGGGATCAGGGAAGGTCACATCCTCGATCGCCACGGTCAGCGTGCCGTTGCTTTCAAGCGTGGTGAAAAGTTGCTTGCCTGTTGTGCTCATGCCTAAGTCTCCCTTTCGCGATGGCGGCGTGTGTCGCGCCTGCCATTTTGGGGCGGCGCACACAGTGTTCCTTAATGGTCATGTAGGGCGGCGGCGACAAAGGCAAGCTGGCCCATCACATTATGGCAAGGCGGCTTCCGGCCAAAGGAGACTATCGCGATAGTCCCCCGATGTTGCCGAACTATCGGCGCTTTAACTTCGCGTTTGCACCAGCTTCATTAGCTTTTCTGGCTTCGTCCCGCGCTTTTCTCTGGGCCGCAGTCCATTTTGGCTTTTTCTTGGCCCCTTTGGCTTTCTTGGCCTTGGGCTTGCCCTCTGCTTTTTTCACCGCACCTGGTTTTTTAGCCGTGTCCTGTTTAGCAGTGTCCCGTGCATCCGCCCGGCTTTTCGCCTCCTCAACAGCAGGCGTGTCCTCGCCCACAGTGCGCTTTGAACGGGGCTTGCCATCCCCCTCCGGCATGCTGCGCTGCGCCTTCCGGTCACCACGCCTGCCTTCAGGCGCACCTGCCGCGCCGCGCTTGTCAAAGGCTCTTTTTTCCCGAACAGGCTTTCTGCTGCGGCTGCCTTCGGCTTCAGGTGCAGGACCTCGGAGTTTATCAACAGTAATAGTCTTCTCTAATTTACGGCTGGGGCCCAGGGCCTCAAAAAACTTGTCGGCAATACCGGGGGCAAGTTCAACATGTGTTTCATTTTCATGAATACGGATCGAGCCAATATCCTGTTTCGTGATATGGCCATGCCGGCAAAGGGTTGGCAAAATCCAGCGCGGTTCGGCGTTATGCTTGCGCCCAACCGACAAAGACACCCAAACCCCATCAGTGAAGTCCTGACGGTTCTTTTGCGGGCGCTCGCCCCTGTCTCTGCCTTTGGCCCTGTCCCGGCCGCCATCCCTGTCCCTGTCCCGACCATAATCACGGATCGGGCCGTTGTCTGACAGCTCTTCCGGCGCAGGCCTGCCTGCTTGCTGCAAACGAACCAGGGCAGCGGCAATCTGTTCCACACTATGTTGGTCAATAAGTTCCTGGATGTGAGGGCGTTCCTCATCGGTCACGGCTTCAGTCAGCACAGGATCATTCAGGAAACGCTCCCGATCGCGGGCGGCGATTTCCTCAATCGTTGGCGGCTTGGCCCAAGCCGCATCAATTTTGGCGTTTCCCAGCAGCCGTTCTGTGCGTCTGCGTGCCGGATAGGGAACCATCAGGACACAGACACCTTTTCGCCCGGCCCGGCCCGTGCGCCCGCTTCGGTGGAGTAGTATTTCCTTGTTCTTCGGAATATCGGCGTGGATCACCAGCTCAAGCCCTGGCAGGTCAATCCCGCGGGCGGCAACATCAGTGGCAACACACACACGCGCGCGCCCATCCCGCATCGCCTGCAGGGCATGGCTGCGTTCGTTCTGGCTAAGCTCCCCTGACAAAGCAACAACCGAAAAACCCCGGTTATTCAGGCGGCTCGTCATATGGTTTACTTCAGCACGGGTGCTGCAAAAGATGATGGTGTTCGGCGCTTCG
>JABXIV010000285.1 GCA_013372925.1 Alphaproteobacteria bacterium | reverse complement strand
CCTCATAGATGCGGTCCGCGTCTGCGGTCAGTTGCTCCTGCAGGCGGCGCATGCGCGTGCCAATGCCGAGTTCAAAGAAAATTTCGTTGGGGATACTCATACTCAGGCCTCACCTTTAATATCTTAAGTATTTATATAAGTACTTATGTATTGTGTCAATGAAGAGCCTGGACCACGTTCAAAAAAAGGCTGGCCCGGAGGCCAGCCAGTGCATTGCTTGGAATGCAAGGTTTAGAAATCGAACCAGGCGCTATCCGCTGGTTCTGTGATGCCAGCGAGCAAGACGCTGCCGCCATCCCAGGAGAGCAGGAGGCCGGCGTCGGTTGCTGTGGCGCTGATTTCTTCAAAAGCCAGGCCTGTACCGGTGAAGTCTAGGACGTCATCGTGATTGTCGAAGTCGGTCACGACATCGGCACCGCTATTGGTACTGAACACAAATCGGTCTTCACCGGCACCACCCGTAAGCGTGTCATCGCCATCGCCGCCACTGATGGTGTCCTCGTCCTTGCCACCATACAGCTCATCATTGCCGCTGCCGCCATCAACAAGATCGTTCTGATTGCCGCCATATATGAGGTCGTCACCATCGCCACCATAAACCGTATCATCGCCCTTGCTGGCATAAACCTTGTCATCGCCCGCACCAGCGTCGATAAAGTCGTCCCCGGTTTGGCCCGCAAAGATCGTGTCGTCCCCACCCAGACCATAGACAATGTCATCACCAACCCCTGCGCCGACAATATCTGCATCATCACTGGCGAATACATGGTCGTCGCCAATGCCACCCCATAGGGTATCGCCGGGCGTACCTTCAGTTTCGCCTGAGGTGTCGTCAGTGGTATCTGCATCGGTTGGTTCGCTATCGGAACCGTTGTTTTTGTCGCCGCTATCATTGTTGTCGGTGGGCGCTTCATTTTCTGGCATGAAATCATCAATATCCACGATGCCGTTTTGGTTGAGGTCCATCCAGGAGCCACCAACGAGCGTGTCGTCGCCGGAACTGGCGAAAATGATGTCAGACCCGGAAACGCTGCCTTGGGTATCACCGCCAACAAGGAAATCGTGGCCGCCGCCACCCCCGATGACATCATTTCCTTCACCACCAAATGCCGTGTCTTTGCCATTGGCGTCAGCGCCTGACCAAATAAAGTCATCTCCCGCGCCACCATCTAGTGTGTCATTGCCATTTGAACCCAGAAGTGTGTCGTCGCCATCGCCGCCAGTGAGTTCGTCGTCATCTTTGCTACCCTTAACAAGGTCGTCACCGGCATCGCCAACGATTTCCTCCCACTCGTTTTCTTGTTCCTCCTTGAGGGCGTCACGAGCTTCCTTGTGGGCGTCTTCAAGTTCGTCAAAGGCGGCTTCCCGCTCTTCTTCAAAGGCCTGCCATGCTTGTTGCTGTTCTTCTTCGAGGGCGTTGATCCGGGCGTTAAACTCATCCTCATGGGCTTGCCATTCGGCCTCATGTTCAACTTCGAGAGTCTCTCTTTCCTCAAGTTGCGCTGCAGCTTGGTCAGAGAGGAAAGCTTCATACTCCTGCTGGAAGGCCTCCAACTGGTCGGCATGGTCCCATTCCTGGGCTTCCCGTTGCGCTTGATGGTCGGCCGCCAGGGCATCATCAGCAGTGCCTGCGGCTTCGGCAGCATTCCATTCTTCTGTCAGTTGGGCTTCAAGCGCTTCCCATTCCGCAAAGAGCGCAGCCTCCAGCGCTTCTCTTGCTCCATCCAATTCTGTGATCAAGTCATCAGTTGCGGCTTCTTGTTGAGCGATAAGCGCAGAAGTTTCCGCTTCATGCTCTGCATGCAAAGCATCCACGGCGCTTTGTTTTTCTGTGTCTAGGGCCAGCCACGCGGATTCATCATCGCTTTCAAGTGATTCGCTTTGCTCAGACCATTCAGTTTCAAGGGCTGCAAGCTCATCGGCTTGCTCCTGTTCCAGCGCTTCAAGTTCGGCTTCATGTTCAGCCTTCAGTTCGGCGATGGTTTCGTCAGAAACGCTTTCTTCATCCTGATGTTTTGGGTTCATGCCAGCATTGCTGGCCGCCAACGGAGTCGTTGGGGTGTCTAGGTTTATCAATGGTGCCTCCTACATATTTGCCTGATTAGGCGGCTATTTTTGTTTGCCTGAAGAACCAATGTTGTAGGAGTGAAGTTAAGAAAAAATCAAATATAACAAACACTTATAGTAAAGTGTGTGGCAAATTTGATTTGAATTTTAGGGGTGTGGAAAACAGCTTTCTATTCTAGCGTTTCGCGCTCATAGACGCCCCACAGGTAGCGCCTTTCGATCCAGCCTGATGTGCCGTCAATTTCAAGCTGGCACCAAATTCCTTCGCAAGACTTGATTTCACCAATCACGCCGGCATCAGCAATCAGCCGCACGGGCGAGGCTGGTGAGTTCTCATGATAGAGCTTGCGTGTTGTGCCAATAACCATTGCAGTTCGGCGAGAGGACAAGAGCGAGACATGCATCCAGCCGGTAATGCCTTCATGGTCGCGCACTTTGCGCCAAGCCTTGTGTTCTTCCACCACTTCCAGCGGCAGATGGCTGCGCTTATAGATCCACAAGATAGGATATTGGCGCCCGGGGCCGGTGCGCATATAGGCTTTGCTGGCGGCGAGCGAGATCAGGCGGGGAATCGGTTGCCCGCTTTCGCCAATACGGGTTTCTTGCGCCAATGCCATGCCTGACTGAGCGCAAAAGACACAGAAAAATAGCAAAATCGACAAAATCCGCAGCATTTGACCCCTTTCCCCGTCGGTTGGCGTTTGAACTGGCCCCAACCTTCTGGTACTAGATGCGCATGGTCTGAGGCAAGCTCTGTCTCGCGATTCAGAAAAGGTATTAGTGCCCTATGGTTCAAAAAGGAAAAAGGCAGCGTCCCAAGGTCGTTGTAACGCGCAAACTGCCTGACAATATCGAAACACGCATGGCAGAGCTTTTTGACGTGCAGCTTAACCTTGCTGACAAACCTCTTGGCAAAGAGGGGTTGATCAAGGCCGTGCAGAACGCTGATGTGCTGGTACCAACGGTGACGGACCAGGTAACGGCAGAGGTGATCGCCGCGGCCGGTGAAAACCTGAAGCTGATCGCGAACTTTGGCGCAGGCGTGAACCATATCGATGCCAAGGCCGCGCACGAAAAGGGTATTGTTGTTACCAACACGCCGGGCGTTCTTACCGAAGATACAGCCGATCTCGCGATGGCGCTTTTGCTGTCTGTGCCGCGCCGCCTGTTTGAAGGTGAAAAGATCCTTCGCGCTGGCGACTGGACCGGCTGGACCCCAACCTTCCTGATGGGGCACCGTATTCAGGGCAAGCGCCTGGGCATTATCGGCATGGGGCGGATTGGCTCTGCCATTGCTCGTCGTGCCAAGGCTTTCAATCTGGCTGTGCACTACCACAAGCGTACACGGTTGCCGGAAGAAGTGGAAGCCGACCTGGAAGCAACTTATTGGGATGATCTTGACGAGATGCTCAGCCGGATGGATTTCGTGTCGGTGAATTGCCCACTGACGGAAGAAACCCATCATTTGCTGAACCGGGACCGCATGAAAAAAATGCAGCCGCACACGGTGATCATCAACACAGCTCGTGGTGAAATCATTGATGAAGAAGCGTTGGCTGATCTTCTTGAAGTAGGGCGGATTGCAGGCGCAGGGCTTGACGTGTTCGAGCAGGAGCCAGAGATCAACCCAAAGCTTCTTGAGCTTGATAACGTGGTTCTGTTGCCCCATATGGGCTCCGCAACGTATGAAGCACGCATGGCGATGGGCGAGAAGGTTTTGATCAATATCCGCACCTTTGTTGACGGCCACAGGCCGCCCGACCGCGTGGTTCCTTATTGAACTGAAGAATATGAATTTGATACGGCCGCACATAAGTGCGGTCGT
>JABXIV010000224.1 GCA_013372925.1 Alphaproteobacteria bacterium | reverse complement strand
CTGATGGTTCGATCACCAACAACCAGAATGACCTGAGCGAACTGCGCCCAATCAACATCAACGAATTGAACAGCCTTGGTTCTGCAACCCAAAACGTTGCACTTCGCGCCAACCTGAACGCAGACGCGACTGATCAGAGCTTCGGCACCTATACTGTTGGCGAACTCGCAGACGGCACAATCCCAGCAGAACTGGAAACGAACGTACAAGTTTACGACTCTCTCGGTCGCCAGCACACAGTGAAAATTGCCGCAGCAAAATCTGACGAAGGGCCAAACACCTGGCGCTATGAACTGTATTTTGATGACCCAAGCATCCTAGGTTCTGCCCACACAGAAGGCGTGATTGCTTCTGGCAAACTGGAATTCAATGCAGATGGTTCGATTGATCTCGGCAACAGCACCATGGAAGATATCGGCGGCACGGCCGTAGATCTGGGCGCTGGTGATGCGTTGTCCTTCGACTATGCCGACTTCGCCGCTGATGGTTCTACAGTCGAGGTAGCAGCAGGTAGCATTAGCTTCGATTTTGGTACAAATAGTGAGACAGACGGCTTCTCGCAGTCGAACAACGCCTCAAACCTGCTTAGCTCAAGCGTGGACGGCGCGAACTTTGAGAACGTGAAAGGCGTATCCATTGGCGAAGATGGCAATGTAACAGCGATTTTCGACAATGGCCTGACATTGACAGTATACCGACTGCCTGTTGCGACGTTCCAAAACGCCGACGGCCTAACCCGTCGCCAAGGCAATGCTTTTGGCCTGTCTGATCTTTCCGGCACACCATCATTCCAGCAAGCGGGCGCTGGTGGTGCAGGAAGCATCTCACCAAACTCGCTTGAACTTTCCACCGTTGATCTGGCTGGTGAGTTCGCAGAACTGATCAAGGTTCAAAGAGCCTTCTCTGCCTCAACACGAATCATCACAACTTCAGATGAAATCCTTGAGGAACTGACTAGGCTCTAATAGAGCCTGATTAGACAGACCACTCTTTTGCAGGAAACCGGGCAGCGACATGCTGTCCGGTTTTTGCATGTGCCAGAAAAATTAACGATAATTAACCTTGAGCATTAGGCTTTTTTAAACGCCCCTGAAGTAAGGTTACGTTGCCAATGGAGGCGAGGTAGCTAGTATGGAAAACAGAAAAGCCAATACAAATGTGATCGGGCCGACAGGTAAACCCTTAACCTTGGCCGACCTTCCTTCCGCAAACACTCAACGCTGGGTGATCCGCAGGAAGGCAGAAGTCGTAGCAGCAGTTCAGGGCGGCTTATTAAGCCTTGAAGATGCCTGTAAACGCTACTCTCTCTCTGTTGAAGAGTTTCTCTCCTGGCAACAAGCGATAACAAAGAACGGACTTGCCGGATTAAGAGCGACAAGAATCCAGCAATATCGAGCCGATTAACTGCACTGCCCCATCGCACAAGATTTTTTCCTTTACAATTATAGGCAAAATTTGCCTAGATTTAACTATCTGTTTACTCTGAGTGTTTAACGTATTGGCAGATTTGGGGCATTTTCCCCATTGGGTAATTGTATCCGAGGTGGGCGTTGGAAAATTTTGTACAATTTCTGCGAAATCTAGGCACTGGCCGGCTGATCATGATCGGCCTAGTAGGTGTCCTGACGATATTCTTCTTTTTTGCAATTGTCGGGCGCTGGCAAACAGCTCCAATGACGGTGCTATATACGGACCTCGATCCAGCAAACGCCTCTACAATCGCCCAGCGACTTGAAGCGGAAAACATTCCCTACGAAACCGACGCAGGTGGCCGCGTCCTAAAGGTACCTCGGGATCAGGTGGATCGCCTTAGGCTTACACTTGCTGGTGACGGCTTAACTGGTGGTGTTGTTGGCAAAGAGATATTTGACCAGGAAAGCAGCTTTGGTCGTACAAGTTTCGAACTCAACGTGAATTACGTTCGCGCTGTTGAGGGTGAAATCGCGAGAACAATCAAATATCTTTCATCTGTAAGCGAAGCACGTGTGCACATTGTTATGCCCGAGCGCAGGCCATTTGAAAGAGAAGCCTCCGAGCCTAGCGCCTCCATTCTCATTCGCACCAGCGGTGCAGGCTTGGGGCGCAGAGAAGCCCAAGCAATTCAGGCACTTGTCGCAACTGCAGTGCCTGGCCTTGCCCCCGAACGCGTGACAATCTCTGACACATCCGGCCGTCTGCTTGTTGACGGCGCAGCCGATCAGGGTGAATTCTCCAGTTTTTCCAGTCTGGAGGAAGCCCGCCTTGCAAAAGAACGGATGTATAGGACCAAAATTGAGCAGTTGCTTGCCCGCCGGGTAGGTGAAGGTCGAGTGCGCGCTGAGGTGTCCCTTCAGATGGACATGAGCCGGACCACTACCAACGCCATCCAGTATGATCCAGACGCCCAAGTAGTCTTGTCACAAAATGTTATTGAAGAGGAATCAAGCGATACAACGCAAGTTGGCGGGCAAGTTACAACAGCAAACAATTTGCCGGATGCTCAAGGTATGGGCGCAACACCAGCTAACACCGCCAGTAAAACTGAAGAAACCACCAACTTTGAAAACTCCAAAACCGAGACGATCACAGTACGAGAGCCAGGTGAAATTACTCAGCTTCGTGTTGCGGTTCTCGTGGACGGAATCCGCGAATTTGACGAAGAAGGAAATACCGTCAATTACCAAGAGCGCTCAGCGGAAGAAATTGAGCAATTGAGACAATTGGTTCTAACCGCCATACCGTTCGTTGAGACCACTGAGCGAACCGATGAAGTAAGAGTTACTTCTATGCGCTTTGTTGACCCTGCTCCCATCTCGCAAACAGCTCAGGACTTCAGCCTTTTCGGCTTGAACAAACAAGATTTGATCGAAGTCGTGTCTGAAGGCGGCGTGATTATTTCTATCATTCTCGTCATTCTACTTGTCGTTCGCCCTCTGGTTATGCGCTTGATTGAAGCTATACCCGACGCCCCTGCGCCACCAGATCCTGGGCAAATAGAGGATCGGACGCCAGAGACACCGGCGATTACCGGGCCAGGCGCACCAATTACACCCGAGATTATGGCAGCAGCAGCTGCCGGGGATGAAGATGCCGCCGCGGCGGTAAGATACGCCCAGCAAAGCGGCTCTCTCGTCAGGGATGAAATGAGGACTGATGCGAAAATTGATGTTGCACAAGTTGAAGGTCGCATTCAGGAATCTGCCGTCAAGAAAGTATCCGACATCATCAGAACCAACCCTGATGAGTCTATCGCTATTGTTAAGACGTGGCTTTATGCCGAGTAAAATGTCTGTTTTGCAGGCTTACAACCAAATAGGTGTTACATGCCAGAATTGACCAAAATGTCGGGCCCTCAGAAAGCAGCAGCTTTTATGCTTGCTATCGGCGACGAACATGGCCGCAATATTTGGGAAGGCCTATCTGAGGACGAGATCAAAGAATTGTCCCAGCACATGTCCACACTCGGCACAGTCGCAGCCAGCGATGTGGAAGAACTTTTTGTCGAATTTGCCTCCAAAGTATCCACCGTCGGCAATCTGAACGGTTCTTTTGACAGCACCGAACGTCTACTTGCCAAGATGCTGCCAGGTGACAGGGTCCAGCAGATCATGGATGAGATACGTGGCCCTGCTGGCCGCACTATGTGGGACAAACTTGGCAACGTGAACGAAGTCGTTCTGGCCAGTTATCTTAAAAACGAATACCCGCAAACAGTAGCTGTAGTTCTTCAAAAGATTAAGGCTGAACACGCGGCTCGTGTACTTTCTGTACTTCCTGAGGATTTCTCAATGGAAGTCATTATGCGGATGCTCCGCATGGAGGCGGTTCAGAAAGACATCCTGGACAAAGTTGAACAAACATTGCGCGTTGAATTCATGAACAATCTGGCCCGAACCAGCCGACGCGATAGCCATGAAACAATCGCTGAGATTTTCAACTTCCTTGATCGAAGCGCAGAATCAAGATTCCTTGCTGCGCTAGAAGACCGCAACCGTGATTCTGCTGAACGTATTCGTGCTCTGATGTTCACGTTCGAAGATTTGGCGAACTTGGACCCAAGCGGCGTTCAAACATTGCTTAGAAACGTCGACAAAGACAAGCTTGCGCTGGCTATGAAAGGCGCCTCCGACACTCTCAGGGATCTGTTCTTCTCAAACATGTCTGAGCGTGCTGCCAAAATCCTTCGTGAGGATATGGAGGCCATGGGACCTGTACGCCTTCGGGATGTAGATGAAGCACAAATGGACATGGTAAACAAAGCCAAAGACTTGGCAGAAGCAGGCGAAATCCTGCTCTCTGACAACAAAGGCGAAGATGAGCTAATTTACTAGCAGAGAATTTTGACTATGGCCGAGCCAGTAAAATATCAATTTGATCAAGCATTTGACGGAGGGGCGAAAAGCCGTTTCGATGAAGAGCTTGACCGCCTTCGCCAGGACGCCGAGCGCATTAAGGCTGAAGCCTATGCGCACGGACACGAGGAAGGTCGTTCCCAAGCATTGGGGGAAATTGAAGCCGCCACAAAGGAAACACTTAGCCAAATTGCGCAGGCCGCTCATGCGTTGTTCTCACAAAAAAGCCAGCTAGAGTCAGGCATAAAGCAAGAAATGGTTCAGCTAGCCTATGCAATTGCGTCCAAACTGTCTCCTGCCTTGATAAGAGCACATCCGATGGCGGAGATAGAAGCCTTGATTCAAGACTGCATGGTAACGGCACAAAAAGAACCTCGCTTGGTAGTTAGAGTCGCTGAAACACTTCTTGACCCAATCAATGACAGGCTCGAAGACCTCAAGGCTTCCACCGGATTTCCTGGGGATGTTGTCCTGATCGGCGAACCAGGATTGGGGCTTCAGGACTGCAGAGTTGAGTGGCCGGATGGCGGCACTGAAAGACGGCACGACACAATCCTGAAGGAAATTGAAACTGCAGTACAACGGTTTGTGATGTCTGACACTGATGGCGCAAAGTCGCCATCTGCCAACACAGAGGCGCTTGAAGGGGTGGAACTGGCCCCGGATGCCCCGCAAGCCGATGATGTGCCAACGGCACCATCTGAATAAGGAAAGTATTAATGGCCGAAAACGAAGACAATACAGGCAACGTGGGGTTTCAAAACCTTGACGATGGCGTAAGCAAAAGTCCTGACCTTGCACCAAAAGAAGATGGACAGGTTAGGTCCGCTCAGGAGCTTGAGCCTGTATTTGATGTGCCTGTGCGAGTGCAAGCCGTACTCGGCAAATCAACGCTTGAAGTCAGCCAACTATTAAAACTGGCCCCTGGCGCTGTGGTCGAGCTGGACCGCAAAGTCGGAGAAGCAATTGATATTTACGTAAATAATCGCCTTGTAGCGCGGGGTGAAGTGGTTCTGGTGGAGGACCACTTGGGCGTTACGATGACCGAAATTATTAAGCTGGACGGTGGCGCGAGCTAGTTCCTGAGGCACCAATAGGGAAAAGGGCCTATGAGCACAATTCTTGGAATGCTGACCGCCTTCCTTCTGGTTCTTGGAGCAATTTTGCTTGGGGGCTCTCCGTGGGCCTTTATCAACCTCCAAGGAGTTTTGATTGTTGTGCTGGGCACTTTTGCGGTAACCGCGATCAGTTTCAGGTTTAACGAGATGATTACGTTACCTGTGAATATCTGGACGCTCTTGAGCCACAGCCAAAGGGATCCTTCAGACGAGGCCATCAAGGTTATGAAGATTGCGGTTGAAGCAAGGAAGCATAATGACATGCTGCTTCTTGATCGGCTTTTGCCAAAATTGAAAGACACGCCTTTCTTGATGAAGGCTATACAGCTCGTCGTTGACGGTGCCGAACCAGATGAGATTGAGAATATCTTGAGGCGAGAAGCCAGCACTGCATCTTCAAGACATATGCGTGCCGTCGACTTTCTCCGCCGGGCTGGCGACGTAGCGCCTGCGATGGGCCTTATCGGAACTTTGATCGGCCTAGTGCGAATGCTAGGAAACCTGGCCAATCCAAGTGAAATAGGGCCGGCAATGGCTGTAGCCCTGCTAACTACCTTTTATGGCGCGGTAATGGCCCATTTGTTTTTTATTCCTTTGGCAGCAAAAACAGAACACTGCACCGATGAAGAAGCGCTGGTGAACAACCTTTATTCCATGGGAGCAGCTTCCATACGGAGGAAGGAAAACCCAAGGCGGCTTGAAATGCTCTTGAATACAGTTTTACCGCCAGCACAGCGGATTACGTTTTTTAAATAAAAAAGCAGATGCATGACGCCAACCAAATTCAAAGTCATGCAGACTGATGTAGCGGAGACCAAAAATGCGATTGTTGATTGTGGGAACATTGGACGGCCAGCTTGGCGCTGCCAGTCAAATCGCTATTGAGCGTGGGGCTCAAGTAACGCATGCACCTGATGCAGATAGTGCCTTAGCTATCCTGCGGACACGGGGCGCCGACTTGTTGATGGTGGAAATCTCGCTGGACATTCCAATTTTGATATCAAAGCTGCGCACCGAGCATTTTTCGATTCCGGTTGTTGCATGTGGCATTGGAACTGATCCCAAAACGGCAGCTGCTGCTATCCGTGGCGGCGCCAAGGAATATGTGCCCCTGCCACCAGATGCCGAATTGATCGCAGCTGTTCTTCAGGCCGTTGCGGAAGATGACCAGTCGTTCATCTACCGTGATGCTGTCATGAAAAATGTTGCGGCCCTTGCGGAACAGGTCGCTCCATCTGAAGCCAGCATCCTTATCACTGGGGAATCCGGCACGGGTAAAGAGGTAATGGCGCGGTTCGTTCATCAAAAAAGCCGCCGTGCGAACAAACCTTTCGTGGCCGTAAACTGTGCTGCCATTCCTGAAAATCTTCTGGAATCAGAACTCTTTGGTCACGAGAAAGGCGCGTTCACAGGCGCAGTGGCAAGACGCATCGGTAAGTTTGAAGAAGCTGACGGCGGCACCTTGTTGCTGGACGAAATTTCTGAAATGGATGTCCGTTTGCAGGCCAAACTGCTGCGAGCGATTCAAGAGCGCCAAATCGACCGCGTTGGTGGATCAAAGCCTGTTCATGTGAATATTCGTATTGTTGCAACTTCAAACCGCAACTTGCAGGAGGAGGTGAAAGACGGGAAATTCAGAGAAGACCTGTTTTTCCGGCTTAATGTAGTCAACCTGCGAGTACCTCCACTAAGGGAACGCCCTGCAGATATTAAAGCGCTCGCCGAGCATTTTGCGAAGAAGTACGCAGAGGTCAATCATGTGGATGAACGCCCAATCAGCGACGATGCCATGAGGGTACTTACTGCGCACAATTGGCCAGGTAACGTTCGGGAACTCGAAAATACGATGCATCGTTCAGTTCTGCTAGCAACCGGGGAAGAAATTTCCGCAGCCGCGGTGCTGCTGCCGGATGCAAGCGGCAACCTCAGTGTGACCGGAACTGGAGAAAGTTCAGGCTCCATTTCCTCCCCTACCCCAGCGGCCAACAATGGTACTGAAGGTTACGAAGCTTCAGCAGAAAACGCAGGTAACCTCGTTGGTAAAACCGTGGCGGAAGTGGAACGGGATCTGATTATCGACACTTTGAAACATTGCCTGGGCAACCGGACCCACGCAGCCAATATTCTGGGTATCTCGATCAGGACACTTAGGAATAAGCTAAACCAATATCATGCAGATGGCGTTTCTGTACCGCAACCGGGCGACAACACCCGGGCGCCGGTATAGCGCAGATTAGTGTGAAGATTTTGATAGAGAATTGGCGGTATCATGAGTGATTCTGCTCCAAATGGCTCCGGCGCTGGCGGTCTCAACCTTGAGGGGCTGCTGTCCAGTGTAAGAAGCTCAGACATTGCGTTTGCGCTAGGCATGGTAACCATCATCATGATGCTCATCATGCCTATGCCAGGTTGGCTTTTGGATTTGATGCTGGCCGCATCCATCACGTTCTCTGTCATGGTTTTGATGACCACACTTTTCATCCAAAAACCTCTGCAGATGAGTAGTTTTCCAACCATTTTGCTTATTGCGACAATGCTACGGCTATCTCTAAACCTGGCGTCAACAAGGCTTATTCTTTCGGAAGGCCACACAGGAACAGACGCAGCAGGTAAGGTGATCGAGGCTTTTGGCAACTTCCTGATGGGAGGACAAGTTGTCATTGGAATTATCGTTTTTGCTATTCTCGTTATCGTGAACTTTGTTGTTATCACCAAGGGCTCTGGTCGTATTGCAGAGGTCGCAGCCCGATTTAGCTTGGATGCCATGCCCGGCAAACAAATGGCAATTGACGCAGATATGTCTGCCGGCCTGATTGATGAACCTGAAGCTCGGCGCAGGCGCCAAGAACTGGAAGATGAGAGCACTTTCTTTGGCTCTATGGACGGTGCAGCAAAGTTTGTCCGCGGTGACGCCATTGCAGGCCTATTGATTACGATCATCAACATCGTTGGCGGCATCATCGTTGGTGTCGTTGTCAACGACATCAGTTTTTCAGACGCGCTTGATCGCTATACTATTCTTACCGTTGGTGATGGCCTTGTGTCGCAAATCCCGGCCCTGATCGTTTCCACGTCTGCCGGTTTGCTTGTTACCAAGGCTGGGGTATCTGGTTCAACCGACAAAGCTTTGTTTGGTCAGCTCAGCGACTATCCGAAAGCTATCGGTGTATCAAGCGGACTTCTGCTGGCCATGGGCCTAATGCCGGGCTTGCCCTTCTTGCCATTCGCCTTGTTCGGAACTGTGCTTGGTGTGACAGCCTATATGCTGACCACTAAGCGGGCTGCGGAAGCGCAACAGGCCGCCACACAGGAAGCTGCAGAAAAAACGTCCACCGCCCCTGTCGAAGAGCCGATTACATCCGCACTGGCGATTGATCAATTGCGTCTCGAACTAGGATACGGCCTGTTGACACTTATCAATGATGATAGTGGCTTCCGCCTGACCGACCAGATCAAAGCCCTTAGAAGGCAATTGGCGACAGAGATGGGCTTTGTCATGCCTTCTGTGCGAATACTGGACAACATGCAGCTTCCAGCAAACACTTATGTGCTTCGGGTTAAGGAGACTGAGGTTGGGCGCGGCGATATCCGGCCAGGCATGCTTCTGGTCATGGATCCTCAGGGGCAGCCAGTGCAAATTCCTGGAGAAGCAACAACAGAACCTGCCTTTGGCCTACCGGCAACATGGGTGGACTCTGGCGCCCGCGAAGAAGCAAGCTTCCGGGGATATACTGTAGTTGACGCAGCAACTGTCATCACAACGCACCTCACGGAAGTCATCAAAGACAATATGTCTGATCTTTTGTCTTACGCTGAAACTCAGAAACTGCTGGATGACCTACCAACAGATCATCAAAAGCTTGTTGCCGACATTGTGCCAAACCAGATCACAACATCGGGTATTCAGAGAGTGCTTCAATCTTTGCTGACCGAGCGTATTTCTATCCGGGATTTGCCCACGATCCTTGAAGGCGTAGCAGAGGCCACAGGGTTCACGCAAAACATCGTGTCTATTACTGAACACGTACGTACGCGCCTCGCTCGGCAGCTATGTGCAGCCTATGCTGGCATGGAAGGGCTTGTGCCTCTCATTACACTGTCACCCGAATGGGAACAGGCTTTTGCCGAAAGTCTGGTGGGACAAGGTGAGGAAAAGCAGCTCGCCATGGCACCTACACGCTTGCAGGAGTTTATCAATTCCGTCCGAATGATATATGACCAGCAAGCTGAGCGTGGCGAGTCCCCTGTGCTTCTAACAAGCCCAATGGTGCGACCATATGTACGCTCCATTGTTGAACGCTTCCGACCTGCGACCGTCGTAATGAGCCAAAATGAAATCCATCCTCAGGCGAAAATTCGTACATTAGGGCAAATATAAAACTCTCAAGCTGCCGACCTAGTGGCTTGAAAAAGGGAACAAAAAAGCGCTATGCGGCTAAAAACCTATCATGCGAAGTCGATGACAGCTGTGATGGATCTGGTGCGTACAGAACTGGGACCAGATGCCATCATCATTCAGATAGATGAAGGCAAGGGCGGAGTCCGGGTAACAGCCGCTCTGGAGGCTGGGGCAACACCACCACCCCCATCCCATGCACCGGAACCAAATCAAACACCGCAGGCTTTCGAGATTTCTCATCCCTTGCCAAAGGCAAAGGATTTCGATGTTGCCGATATCAACGCGGTTCTGAACCATCACAGCATCCCCTTTGATACTGCCAATCATATTGGTGAAGCAGCAAAGGCCTGTGAAGGTGGTAGCTTGATTGATGCCTTTTCATCGGCACTGGATACGACGCTTAAATTCAGTCCGATAACAGATCGAACGGCACGTGCCATAATGCTGGTTGGTCCTCCTGGTGCAGGCAAGACCATTTGCGCTGCGAAGCTAACTGCGGACGCGGTTCTCCATGAGCAGCCAGTTCATCTGATATCAACAGATACAGTGAAGGCCTCTGGCATTCAGCAGCTCGACCACTTCGCACAACTCATGAAACAAACAGTGTCCACAGCGGGCTCGCCAGAAGAATTAAGTTCGGTCATGAGATCCAAGTCGGATGGACTGACGATCATTGATACGCCCGGTGTAAACCCATTCGACATCGAAGACCTCAAAAGCCTTCTGGAATATATTCGAAAAGTGGATGCCGAGCCTGTTCTGGTTATGCCTGCAGGACTGGATGCAATGGATGCCAGAGAAATTGCCGGCGTTTTCTCGCGGATGGGGTGCCAGCGCTTCATCGCCACCCGGCTGGATACTGCCCGGCGATATGGAAGCATCATCATGGCGGCACGCCCTGGTTTCCTCGCACTCGCAGCTTTCAGCCGCAGCCCCTATATCGCAGATGGCCTTGACCCAGCCACTCCCATGGCTCTTTCAAAATTGCTTACGGCTTTGCCCTATCGCTCGTCGGGCGAAATTTCAATGGATGAAAAAGAATGACTGACGCTTTCAGCACCAACGATACAAGCATGCTTGAAAAACGCTTGATTACGATTGCCTCCGGCAAAGGTGGGGTTGGCAAGACTTGGGTTTCGGTGACACTGGCCCATGCCCTTTCCCATGCTGGCCGCAAAGTACTTTTGTTCGATGGCGACCTTGGATTGGCGAATGTGGATATTCAATTGGGCCTGATGCCAAACAAAGACATCGGCAACTTTATCTCCAAAGAGGCATCTTTAACTGAAATCATTGTCCCATATAAAGACTCTGATGGTACCGGCTTTGATGTCCTGCCTGGAAAATCAGGGTCCGGCGCTTTAGGTTCGCTTTCAAAGGAAGCTCTGGTAGCGATGCGCCAAGGCCTCATACGCATGGCAGCCAATTACGATCATGTCCTTCTGGATCTGGCAGCAGGTGTAGATCCATCTGTGACCACACTATCCAAGCACAAGGGGAAAATCCTCGTTGTAATGACTGCGGATCCAACGTCGCTTACAGACGCCTATGCCTTCATCAAGATAACACATATGCGCAACCCTGGCGCAGACCTCTCAATTGTTGTCAATAATGTTAGTAGCAAGCGAGAAGGCGAAAGGGTCTATGAAGCTATCAAAAGAGCCTGCGAAGGATTTTTGAAGATTTCACCGCCTCTTAGCGGTATCATCAAAAATGATGCTAAAGTAGTTGACTCCATTCGAGCGCAAGTACCGCTTTTGACGAGGCACCCTCAATCTGAGGCAGCCGCAGACATCAAGGCGCTCGCGGCTTCTATCGTTGGACGATAAAGCCATAGTCAACTACCAATTCGTTTCGGAAAAGGTAGATGAGCGACATTACCGGACCTCCAGCCCCCAAACCCGTTGAACCTGTACAGCGTTCGACAGGAAAAAATGTGACGGTCTCGCGGGATTCGTATCAATCAGACACTCAGGCCAAAAACGAAAAGGGTGATACATCCACCAAAAGTGACCAAGCAGAACAGCTCAGGGCCAGGGATCCTGCCGTTTCTATTTCAGCGAGCGCTGCGCACTTGGAAATTGGCGAAAAACTGAAAGAGCAAATTCGAAAAATAGACCTGGAAGGTCGCCCCATCATTGTTACGGAAACGGCGACCTTCGCTCTTAAGCCCGATGCGGGCCTTCGCGCTGGCGATGACGTCAAGCTAGAGATTATAGAAGCCGGCAGTAAGGTGGCCGCAGACCTTCTTGAAATGAATGGCCGAAAAATTGATCCGCCTATTCGACTATCACTCATTGTTATCGCCATTCATGCGAAAGAACCTCCCCTACCACAACAATTAGATTCCAAAACACAAGCACCTCTCCCGCAGACGACGGGCTATGGCAATCTGAATATCAGAAGCCTTCAGCAAGAGAGCAATTCTGAATCCCTGGCAAGCATATTCAGCCGCACAACCGCCATACCAGCTCCGCCAAATAGTGGGGCAGCATCCTTGCCGAATATAACGGAGACAAAAGTTGCTGACCTTCAGCCCCGTTTTCAGTTCGCAGGAAAAAGCAATAGCGAAGACCTTGCCACTTTGCTTGCCGCACAACAGGAAAAGGGAGTAACGACAGGTTCATCACACGCAGCGCCCCAGAATATTCAAGGACAGTATCGCGACATACCTGCATCACCCTCCCTTGACCAGATGGGCGCTAGCCAGAACGTCAAACCTGGTATCGAACAGCCAATCATCATTACTGCTTTCTCCCTCACGGGAAGGAAAGAAGCAGTTCAGCTCACCGAAACAGCACCTTCGGCGAACAATGCAAAGGTCTTATCTGTTCAACCATTGCCACCAGAGAGCGTCCGGCAAGCTTCCGAACTGCCTGATGCCTTCAAAAATAACCATGCGCCACTGGCGGTCATTGAAACAACAATGGGAAGCTTCATCGCGCCCCTATCGGAAGCACAACAACTGATTGACAGGTCGATCAGCGTTTCCCCGGCAACTGAAACAGCCACATCCAATAATTCGGCAGCCCCAAGCAAGACATACGAGGCGGTGTTGTTAGCCCCAAGAACGACAACGCCACAAAAAGTGTATGTATCTATAGCAGAACAAGCTACCAACACACCGAACAGTTCCATCATTAACGCAGTGCACTCACTACGAACCTATCCCTCGCCATTCGGACCAATGCATGACATCAAACTGGAAACTCTCCAGGGCGACCTTCTCATTTCAATGCCTGAAGCAGAACTACCTAAGACGGGGTGGACTTTCCAGCTCCATGCAGCCAGCAAGCCGACTAACCTCAACATGCCGTCCGTGCCGCTGGAAACAACGGCACTGTCAACATTAAACACTACGCACTGGCCATCACTAGAACAGAGCTTTGCGACTTTGGCCGGTTCCGATCCACACAGCGCATCGCTGCTTGCTGATAGAGGCACACAAGGTGGAACCAAACTCGCAAACAGCCTACTGTTCTTCCTGTCTGCAGCAGGACGTGGGGACCCAAGCGCTTGGCTCGGCAAAGACATCGAGATGGCCTTAGAAAAACACAACAAGCCTCTCCTCAACCTTTTCAAGGATGAACTATCAAAACTGATGAGAGCCGCCACAGACACCTCAGCAGAGTGGCGTCCCGTTTTGTTGCCAATGGATATGCGCTCCCAAGATATGCCACTGATTGCGATGCTTCTGGGGCAACCATACCGCCCGCTGGATCCTGACGAGCACGGCGGGCATGGGCAACAGGAATACGAGGGAAACCAGGACTCTCAACGTTTCATCCTGGAAGTGCGCTTCTCGGTGCTAGGCGCCATTCAGTTGGACGGCCTTATCAAAGGCCAGCAATTTGATCTGGCTATGCGAACGGAAAAGTCACTTTCATCAGCTTTGAAATCCGAAGCAACAGAGCTTTTCAATAGCGCGCTTGGGGCAAGCGGATTTTCTGGACATCTAAACATTTTGGAAACGACAGCATTTCCAGTAGATGTGCAGCAAGTGCTGGGCGAAAGCCTATCCTGATACATTCCGGCTTGACCTTTACGGAGAAAAAGGTACCTCCTGCTTTAAAGAGTTTCGATCTTGGAGAACCCTCGTGCAAATCATCCTGGCCTTCCTCGCCTGTGTACTTATATGGGGTTCCACTTGGTATGCGATTGAATTACAGCTCGGGGTCGTCCCTAAAGAATGGTCGGTCGTATACCGTTTTGTAATTGCATCCGGTGTATTGTTTCTGGTTTGTTTCTTCAGAAAAGAAAAACTCAAGGTCGCCGCGAGAGATCATATTTGGGTCGCAGGGACAGGACTGTTTCTTTTTTCAGGAACCTACATCCTCACCTATACAGGCGCTGAGTTTTTGACCTCCGGTCTGGTCGCCATCAGCTTTTCACTACTCTCCTTTTTAAATATCGTAAACGGTCGCCTATTCCTGGGGAACAGGATACAGGGTTCGTCACTCTTGGCTGCCCTTATTGGGGTGGCTGGATTGATCTTCGTTTTCAAGCCGGAAATCGACGCCTTTAGCCTCACTGATACGAGCCTGCAAGGATTGATCTATTGCCTGCTAGCAACAGTTGTTTGCTCACTTGGAAACACCTTGGCCGGAGCACCAAAATCACAAAGTATTCCTTTGTTTACTTTTAACGCATACGCCTTGGGATATGGTGCACTTTTCAACACGCTATACGCTCTCTCCACAGGGTCGACGCCCGCTTTGGATATGCAGTTTTCCTATGTTGGGTCGCTTATCTATCTATCCATCGTGGGAACCGTGATCGCTTTTTCTATATATCTCTGGCTAATTGATCAGATCGGCATCGGGCGTGCTGCCTATATGAGTGTCATGACACCTGTAGTTGCCCTGTCCATATCCACATTCATGGAAGGTTTCATCTGGACGTCTGAGGCGATAGCTGGTGTATCCTTCGTAGTTTTTGGAAACCTGCTGATGCTAAAGCTTAAAAACCGGCCAAAGACATCGAAACCAGTGAAGGAAACAAACTAGGCCAAGCCCACAGCTTTCGCGGCCTCATCCAAAGCTTCCCTCAGTACGTTCACAAGAAAGTCAATTTCGGCATGACTGATGACAAAGGTAGGGCATAGCACCAGCACATTCCCAGCTGGCCGTACGATCACCCCCCGCAGCAGCGCCATTTGCGCAATATAGTCACAAAGATTGGCTTCCAAGGGAAATTGCTCGCGTGTTTTCTTGTTCTTTGTCAGCTCTATCCCTGCGATCAACCCACAGCATCTAACCTCACCGACAACTGGGTGATCCTCCAGCTTTTTCAAAGCACCAGCTAGATAGGGCCCAAGGTCTTCTCCAACGCGCGAGACAAGGCCTTCCTTCTCCAATATTTCTATATTCTTCAGAGCCATAGCGCTAGTAAGCGGATGCGCAGACGTCGTGAAACCGTGCTGTAGAATGCCACCTTCATTATCGATGGTTTCAGCTATTTCATCACTGATCACAGCAGCTGAAATTGGCACGTATCCTGATGAAAGGCCTTTTGCCAGCGTCATCATGTCTGCTTGAAAACCCAATGTTTCCTGTGCAAACCACTGCCCTGTTCTGCCAAAACCAGTCACCACTTCATCAGCAACCAAAAGTACATCATGCGCTTTGCAGATTCGTTCTACTTCCGGCCAATAGGTATTTGGAGGTACTACCCCTCCCATTGTACCCTGAATGGGTTCGGCAAAGACAGCAGCCACCTTGTCTGCACCAACAGACAAAATTACTTTTTCAATATCCTGCGCGGCTTCCACGCCAAACTCTTCAAGTGATAAGTTGCCCCCATATCGGTACCAGTATGGTGCCATGGCCTTCAACACCTCCGGCTCAGCTGCAATACCAAACTGGTCCAGCATTGGCTGATTTCCGTTCAGGCGTGTAGCTGCCCATGTGCTGCCGTGATAAGAATGCTGGCGGGATATCAACACACGCTTTTCAGGCTTGCCCTTCCGCCGCCAATATAGGTAGGCCAGCTTGATAAGGGTTTCGTTTGCTTCTGACCCAGAATTCGCGAAAAAAACCTTGTTTAGTGATCCCGGCGCTAAAGCCGCAATTTGGGCCGACAATGCAGCGGCATATGGGTTCGAGACAGCAGAAAAGCTATGATAGTAGCTTAGCTGACGGATGGTTTCCGACGCAGTTTCCGCCATTTCCTCTCTGCCATATCCAATGTTAACACATCCAAGACCGGCCATAGCATCCAGCAGACGAATTTCCTGTCCGGACACATAAGAACCCTTTGCATGTTCAATCACAAATGGCGGGGCCTGAAGAAGTGCCTTCGTGTCGGTGAATGAGTGGAGATGATGCGCCCTGTCGAGCGACTGCAAATGCTCTAAAATCGATTGGTCGGACACGCCTGTCATAAATATCTCCCTTGTCACTTCCTACTTAACAGAAAGTCATGAAGTGGGGAATATTACTGATGGTAGAGGATTGAGGAAAAGCCTTTAGCTTTTTCGCATTTTAATGTGCCTGGGGTCGGCTAGTGCTTCCTCACGAGCATGGTTTTGGATGCCCAACTCATCGAACGCATCCTGTTCAGCCTTGGCTTCGGCAAAAGCCACGCGCTCTTTTTCTCTGGTCCGCGCTATTTCGAATGTCTTCAGTTCCCGGAAGCCATCGGCGACAATATCCTGATGCTTCTGAACCTCTTGGTCTTTTGCCACCAGCATTTGGGCCAACTGTAATTGGCGATGACGCGCACCCTCAAGATAAGCACCGATTGCAACTGCTGAAACTTCCAGTCCGGTGTTGCGGGATTGCTCACTTACTTCTTCCTGAATAGCTTCAATCGCACCAATAATCCCATCACGCTCTTCAAGAAGAGACGCCAGCACTCGACGCTTTTCATCCAGTTCCCATTTGCGCAATCGAATGATGTTATTCAGCTTGCTCATTTTCGCCAATCATTGCCGCTATGCCGCCCCGGAAAGATTTAATTGTGCTGGCCCAGTTTCGAGTATTTGCTTCAACTGCAGATAACCATCAGCCAATGAAGTTTGGTCATCTTTCCACTGGCCAAGGAATTCTTCGAAAGCGTCGTGATACCCGATCGCTGCATCAACATCAGGGTTACTTCCCCGCCGATATGCACCAAGCCGGATCATTTCTTCCATATCAGCGTATGTAGACATGTATTTCTTGGCTTCTCGTACGATCAGGTTTTCGTCATCTGTGTTGCAGCGCGGCATTGTCCTTGAAATCGACTTCAGAACGTTAATGGCAGGAAAACGACCTCTTTCCGCAATCGCGCGCTCCATGATGATATGCCCGTCCAAAATACCACGTACTGCGTCAGCAACCGGTTCATTGTGGTCATCACCTTCTACAAGAACTGTGAACAGACCTGTAATATTACCGACGCCCCTTGGACCAGGCCCTGCTCGCTCCAGCAGACGGGGTAATTCAGTAAAGACTGTAGGTGTATAGCCTTTACTTGTAGGTGGCTCGCCCCCCGCAAGACCAATTTCGCGCTGCGCCATAGCAAAGCGTGTAACGCTATCCATCATGCACATTACTTCTGCACCACCATCCCGGAAATATTCTGACAGTGTCATAGTCAAATGTGCAGCTTGGCGCCGCATAAGCGCAGATTCATCAGACGTTGCAACGACCACAACTGATCGGGCAAGGCCGTCTTCGCCCAAGTCGTCTTCAATAAATTCCTGAACTTCCCGACCCCGTTCACCAATCAGCCCAATAACGCTGACGTCGGCTGTAGAGTGCCGGGCAACCATAGAAAGCAATACGGATTTACCAACGCCTGAACCGGCAAAAATGCCCAAGCGCTGCCCCCGACAACAGGTAATGAAAGCATTGAGAGCCCGAACCCCCACATCAACCTTGCCGCCCACACGCTGTCGGCTATGCGCAGGTGGGGGATTCCCGCGTAGAAGGCGTGGGCGTGTACCATGTTGAATAGGGCCTTTGCCATCGATCGGCTCACCAAACGCGTTCACCACACGGCCCAACCAGCCCTGCGAAGGGAACACCACGGGCTCACTCTGCTTCAACACTGCCCTGCAGCCGACGCCGACACCATCAAGCGCGTCATACGGCATGGCGAGAGCAGTTTCATGGCGAAAGCCTACGACCTCAATCGGCACCTTCCGATAGTCGCGTGTTTCAACTTCAAGCCTGGAACCAATGGAAATGTGCTGACCAATACCCGCAAGTTCCACGAGAAGGCCCCTGACACCGGTAACCCGGCCATATCGGCGTTCCGTTTGAACCCGGTCAATTTCCTGAATTAGACTGTGCATTACTTCTAGTTCGGCCCCTGAACATGCATCTTACTCCTGATACCAACCCACCCAGTCAGGTGTCTAGTTCAGTCTGCACTTATCTTGCAGCAATCCCTTTAAGGATTGGTAAAAGGACCTAAATGACTAGTCAAATGACTTTCCCTATAAAGCGTTTTTTCTTGGACAAATCGTTAACCTTCGTTAACATTATTGAAGAAACACGCGCCACTTGGGGAGGGGTCGCCGTATTTTTTGGTCCTCAAGAGTGTTTCAAGCGGCAATAATTTAGGGCTTTCGGATTAATTTTACGTTTGGCTCTTTTGAAACTGTGGGGAAAGAAAATGCGTGTCCTTTTGATTGAAGATGACCCGACAATGACTAGAAGCATTGAGCTTATGCTTAATGCCGAGGGTTTCAATGTATATAGCACAGACTTGGGTGAGGAGGGCCTCGACCTGGGTAAGCTCTATGACTATGACATCATTCTTCTCGATTTGAATTTGCCCGACATGCATGGGTATGACGTGCTCAAAAAACTGAGAACGGCAAAAGTCAACACGCCCATCCTGATCTTGTCCGGCCTTACTGAAATGGAAAACAAGGTCAAAGGCTTAGGGTTTGGTGCTGACGATTATATGACCAAACCGTTTCATAAAGAGGAACTTGTTGCCCGCATCCACGCCATTGTGCGACGCTCGAAAGGCCATTCCCAGTCTATCATCAAAACGGGCAAGCTGGCTGTGAACCTCGACACAAAAACGGTCGAAGTAGACAATCAGCGAGTACACCTTACCGGCAAAGAATATGCAATGCTGGAACTGCTTTCCCTTCGCAAAGGCAGCACCCTGACAAAGGAAATGTTCCTCAACCACCTGTATGGCGGCATTGATGAGCCTGAGCTTAAAATTATTGATGTGTTCATCTGCAAGCTACGTAAAAAACTTGCGACAGCTTCTGACGGAGAAAATTACATCGAAACAGTTTGGGGGCGCGGCTACGTTCTGAGGAACCCCTCAGAAGAAGCAGAAGCTGCAGCCAGCTAAAGACACAAAAGGCAGCCAAATTGGCTGCCTTTTCCGTATTCTCTATCCTTAAAGCTTTTAGCCCAAGCCCATTAGCTGTTCTGCATCACCATCACTTGGGACATACATGCCTCTTTGTCCACGAACAGGCCGGAAAGCATCCGTGATACCTAACACTGTTTCAGCGGCTCCCAAGAAAAGCGTACCATCATTAGCCAGTACCTTCCTCATCCGTTCAAGGACCTGTTTCTTCGTATTCTGATCAAAATATATCAATACGTTCCGGCAATAAATCACGTCAAACGTGCCCAAACCGACAAAATTATTCAACAAATTGAAAGGCCTGTATGTCACCATATTACGTATGTCGGCATTGAGCTTCCAAGTATCGCCTTCCTGAGTGAAATACTTGATTAGCATCTGGATCGGAAGGCCACGCTGCACCTCGAACTGGCTGTACGTACCTGCTTTCGCCTTCTCCAGAACCTGAGTACAAATGTCAGTACCCACGATTTCAATCTTCCAGTTCTGCCACTTCATCCAATTTTCACGCAGCAGTATCGCAAGAGAATAGGGTTCCTGGCCGGTGGAAGCAGCTGCACACCAAATCCTTAAGCGTTTCTGCCCGCCCCTGGATTTCTCCATCGCTGGCAAAACATGGTTCTTGAAAAGATCAAATGGCGTGTTGTCTCTGAAGAAAAACGACTCGTTTGTCGTCATTGCTTCTGTTACATCAACGCAAAGCCCTTCATCGCGACTTACACGCAGTTTCTGAACCAATGCATCTAGCGTATCAAGCCCACGCTTCCGGGCAAGCGGCGTAAGTCGGCTTTCCAGCAGATAAACCTTGTCTGGTGTTAGCATCAGACCCGAACGGTCTTTGAGCATATTGGCAAGGAATTCAAAATCTTCTGTCTTCAAGAAACTCCTCCTTGCAATCGTGATGCCGTTGCTTGGCCGAGCTCAATCAAAGGCAACACTTCAGTACACAAACCTGCAGTTGCGACAGCTCCAGGCATACCCCAAACGACACTAGTTGCCTCATCTTGAGCAAATACCGTGGCACCGACACGCGTTAGTTCTCTGGCACCTTTTAGGCCATCGTGCCCCATACCCGTCAAAACGACAGCCAATACGTTTTCTCCGAACAAAGCAGCTGCACTCCGAAACAATGGATCCACTGCCGGGCGACAGAAGTTCTCTGGGGGATCATCTGTCAGCTTCGCCTTCAAAACGCCTTCATCCGCATAAATTTCCATGTGCTTACCACCAGGCGCAACATAAATCTCGCCCGGCTTCACCAACATACCGTCGCGCGCTTCCTGTGATGGCCACCCAGTAGCCTGCCCCAAATGTTCGGCCAATATAGCAGTGAAAGTAGAAGGCATGTGCTGGGTTATCAAAATCGGCACAGCTGGCGGCCTTTTAAACTCCCCGAAAAACTTCATAAGCGCTTGCGGGCCACCAGTTGAAGACCCCACCAACAGGACCTTAGGCCTCCGGAATGAACCCGTGCGCAACTTAATGTCTTTCTGCTGCGGAGCATCCTTGATTGGGTCTTCTTTCGGTACTGTACGAGATGATACCACCGTAACTGGAGCCGCAGGCCGCTTCGCCGTAACGAAACCAGCTACGGGCCGCGCTGCACGGGGCGTTATGACTGTGGCCGAACGCCCGGAAGCGCTTGCAACACCATGGCCCGGCTTTTTCAAACCATCATCTGCAGGCAGGTTCTCACCACGCTTCTTGCGGCGCCTGGAGGCCCAAGCCTTGACCTTATCAACCAACTCACGCCGAAAATCGATATTTGCGTTCACAGAGCGCGCCGTTTCTGGCTTAGGCACATAATCAACTGCGCCCATTTGCAACGACCGCAAGCTAACCTCTGCATTTTTACGCGTGAGGGTGGATGCCATAACGATCTGAATATCCGGGATCATGTCGATCATTTTTGGCAAGGCTGTAAGGCCATCCATTACCGGCATTTCGATGTCAAGAACCACAACTTCAATGTCGTTGGCTTCCAATTGCCGAAGCGCCACAGCGCCATTGTTCGCTGTAGTTACTACCTCAATATCAGGGTCTTCGGATAGATACCGACACAAAAAGCCGCGAATGATCGCGCTGTCATCCACCACCATTACGCGGTAGGGGCCGCCTTTTTGCGAGGCCATATTGGTTTTTGAAACCGCTGAATTCACCCAATTTTCCTTAACTTACATCAAGCCCACTTGCGTGAATTTTGCTTCAATAATTTCCCTGTCGAACGGTTTCATGATGTATTCGTTCGCGCCAGCCTCAATTGCCGTGCGTATATGGGCCATATCGTTTTCAGTCGTGCAGAAAACGATAACAGGCTGCTCAACACCTTCGCGCGAGCGAATGGCCTTCAAAAATTCCAGCCCATCCATAACCGGCATGTTCCAATCCAAGAGAACAACATCAGGCATATTCTTGTCACAGGCATCTAACGCGTCTTGCCCGTCGACGGCCTCTTCAATTTCAAAATTAAGTTCTTCCAGAATCCGCCGAGCAACCTTTCGGATTACTTTCGAGTCATCCACGACAAGACATAATTTCATTTGAGGCTGCCTCCCAATTCCACCCCTATTGGTGACGTATTTTTCATATTATTGAGTACCTTATGCTGCTTTTCCAGCGCTTTCAAAGACAAGAAGCTTATCAACGTCCAAAATAGGCAGAAGTTCGTCCTTCAATCGGTAAATTCCACGGCTCACTTCGCGCCAACGGGGATCAAGAGTCACCGGATTACGTTCGAAATCCTGATCATCCAGTGATAACACTTCACCCACAGTGTCAATCTGCAAACTGTATGGTTCTTCATTGTGCTCAACAACAACGGACATGCTTTGCTTGCCCTCCTCGAGAGGGGGTAAGCCAAGACGCTGCCTAAGGTCGATCGCCGTTACAATCTTACCTCTTAGGTTCAATACTCCTGAAACCCATTCAGGCGCCCTTGGGATTTTGGTAATTTTTTGAGGGTTGAGTACATCATGTACACCAAGAACAGGTATACCGAGTGTTTGTCCCGCCAATCGTACCGTAACAAAATCCTGTGTACCCGTAGCAACCAAGCTCAAGTCGTCCCTTACAACAAGATCGCTCATGCTGCGTCTCCTTTAATCTTGAGTTGTTGGGCCAAGCTGCGCAACAGAGTTTCCTTGTCAAACTTCGCTATATAATCATCAAAACCGGCTTCATGACCTCGGTTGATATCGCGTTCAGTTGCCAGGGAAGACAGCGCCACAAGAGGTGTATCAACCCATGCACCACCCTTCTTAACTTCCTTGGCAAAATCGAAGCCGTTCATGTCAGGCATTTCAATATCCGAAACCACCATGTCGAACATCACGCCATCTTCCATCAAGGCTAACGCCGCCGCCGCACTTGAAACCGCTGTCACGTTGTAGCCGGCAACAGTCAAAACAGGACGCAACATATTCCGGAAGAAATCACTGTCATCGATTAACAGCACTTTGGCTCCAGCAGAAGGAGCAGAATCTTCCGATAGGTCTCTACTGCGGAGCCAATCAGAGAAGGCCAACCCCAGATAATAGGAAACATCAATTACTTCTGAAGCCTTGCCACTGATAATTGCAGAACCAACAACACCAGCTTTGTTGGATGCTAGTTTTATCTCCAACTCGTCTTCAACGATGTCGAGAATTTCATCTACTGCAAGCCCCATGGTATATTCACGATCAGTGAATACGAGCACTGGTTGACGTCCTTCTGAACGGAAAGACATATCCGGATGCGCCATGATCAAAGGCATCAGCGCGCCACGATATTGAACCATATGCTTGCCATCAGAAAGTTCGATGCTTTCAACATCAATCTCTTCCAGGCGGGCTACCAAAGCTAGAGGCACTGCTTTCGGATTGTCGCTACCGGCCCGGAACACAAGCATGCTTTCTTTTTCATTGCCCGCTGTACGACGCACCATTTCTTCAGCCTCGGCCTCTTCATGTTCATGGTCACCAACACCGGAATTCGCGAGAGACGCAATACCGTTAGGGTCCAAGATCATGATCACGCTGCCATCACCGAGGATTGTGTTACCGGAATAGATTTCCAGATCCTTCAGGATTGGGGCCACTGGCTTCACAACGATCTCTTCGGTATCGAAAACCTGATCGACTACGATACCAAATGTGAATGTACCCACCTGTGTGACGACAATAAAATCATCAACATTTTCCCGAGCATCGATCTCTTCACGGGTCATAAACCCAAGAACTTCGTTCAAATACACAAGAGGCAGCAGTCTGTTGCGCAACCGCAGTACAGGCGTGTCCTTGATTGTCTCGATCCTGTGCTCCGAATTTTGGGACGCACGCACCAACTCAAGCACACTGATTTGTGGAATTGCGTATCTTTCTTCTTCCGCTTTGACGATAAGGCCAGCTACGATCGCCAGAGTCAGCGGGATCTTGATCTGGAACGTGGAGCCTTTGCCTTCCACCGAATTCATATCGATGGTTCCACCGATCTTTTCGATGTTTGACCGCACCACATCCATGCCTACGCCTCGGCCAGAAACACTGGTGATCTTCTCGGCCGTTGAAAAACCGGGATGGAAGATGAACTTTTGGATTTGCGCGTCAGACATATCAGCCAGTTCGGCTTCCGTCGCAAGACCTTTCTCAAGAATCTTCTTCCCAAGTTTGCTCGCAGAAATACCACGCCCATCATCTTTGATTTCAATGATGATATGCCCACCTTCATGATACGCGTTTAGGACAATGGTACCGCTCTCAGGCTTCCCTACCGCCATACGCTCAGCTGGTGTCTCGATGCCATGGTCGGCTGAGTTCCGAACCATGTGTGTCAGCGGATCCTTGATCAATTCAAGAACCTGACGATCTAGTTCCGTATCGGCCCCAAGCATTTGGAGGTCGATTTTCTTATCTAGTTCGACGGTGAGGTCACGAACAATCCTTGGAAGCTTGGCCCATGCATTACCGATAGGCTGCATGCGCGTCTTCATCACGTTTTCTTGCAACTCTGTCGTACACTGGCTCAGCCTTTGAAGTGGTACGCCGAGTTCAGAATTTTCCATGTTGCGCGTAATCTGCAACAGCTGGTTCCGCGTCAGCACCAGTTCGGAGACCATATTCATCAGGTCTTCCAGCAAATCGACACTAACCCGAATAGACTGCGTTGCCCGTTTTGTCTCCTTCGCGCCAGTCTGCCCTTGCGCCGTCTGGGAAGTGCCAGATTTGTTGGTTTCGGCTTTTGCTACGGCTTTTGCAGCATTTACAACGGCTTCCCGGACAAGTTCAAAGCTCATCACCGCTTCGTCGCACGTATCCCCGTCAACTTGGCACTCTTCAAGAACCGATTTGATGAGAACGAGCAACTGATCGAAATTCTTGTCTGCGAATCCTGCGACTGAAACAAGCTGGCGGCCAACGTTGTCAGCCGCATCCATATCATCCTTG
>JABXIV010000124.1 GCA_013372925.1 Alphaproteobacteria bacterium | reverse complement strand
GTTGACCGCAACGAAGATGCCAAAGGCCAGGACAGCGGTCCTACTGCTGAAGTGGATGAAGCAGCAGAAGACGCGGCATAAGCTGTAACAAGCTTATCAAACTTATTTGAAGAAGGCGGCCCATATGGGTCGCCTTTTTTCGTGAGGTGCCCCCATTCCGTTGATGTCTCAAAGACAACACTTGTCTTAAGGACTGTCGCCAAGACCGTTTATCGCCAAAGTGATTTGTTGACCAGTTTGAAGCCTCCACGGTTGCTCGCCCTGAGTGGTTTATCGGTGTTACGTATTTGGTTATACAACTATAGCGTTCATTTTGCGTTCATATTTTGGCGATTAAGACGAGGGCACATTTGAAATGCACGACACCTAACAAGGGGGATTATTATGGATTTGATTAGGAATACAGAAGTCACTGACCACGAGGAAGATGATACAATACTCGAGGACAAGAAAGACGACGAGGATAACGGAGGGGTCTACTATTTGCTTGGTGATGGCAATGACGTTGTTTTCAGTGGACCGGACGGCGATATTGTGGTTGGCGGTAACGGCCAAGACTATCTGAGAGGTGGCGAAGGCGCTGACTCCCTGATCGGCGGGGGTATGGTTTCTGAATTCTATCAGGAAGAGTATGGTTATGCTTCTGAATATACAGAAACGGGCCTAGTTTACCTGGTGCAGCCGCGCCCATCCGAGCTTGCTGAAACTATTGTAGGTGGTGCGGGTAATGACGTGATCATCGGCGGCGGCTGGTTTGATTATAATGCCGATGGCGAGTTTTCAGTCGACGAATTGCTGTTGGACGGCAATCAATATTCGAATGATCCGCGGTTTGATCCGGTTATTTATACTTCAGAACAGATGTACTACTCGCCGGGCTATCACAACATTGTTTGGGCTGGTGAAGGCGATGATTTTGTCTACGGGGCGGATGGCTACGATACGATTGGCGGCGGTGACGGGGATGACTTCCTCTATGGCTTTGGTAGTGCTGATGTGATCTTTGGCGGTGCTGGTAACGACAAGATCTGGGGCGGTGACGGTGATGTAACAAGCCTCTTTCGTATGGACGGCAATAATGTCGTTATCACAGAACAGCTTTTTGGCGGTGCAGGCAATGATTACATCTACGGCGAAGGCGGTGTTGACAATATCTATGGCGGCACAGGTAGCGACAAGATCTGGGGCGGCGAAGGCGACGACAGTTTGCACGGTGGCGAGGGGGCTGATGCCTTCTCCTTCGGATATCGGAGCGGAAATGACATCATTACTGACTTCGACGTGACGGAAGATACGCTATATTTTGAGACCATTGAGCAGCAAGTGCTGGTTGATGAACTGCTTCAACATGCAGATGAGCAAGTTGTTGACGGCCAGGGCGGGTTGATGATTCACCTGCTAACAGGCGACAGTGTCTTCCTTGTTGGTTTGACAACAGATGATATCGAGTCAATCTCGGCCAACGCCGGTCCTTTGATTACTGGCGATGTCTAGATAACTTATAGCAAGAAAAGAAGAGGGCGGCTGTTTGGCCGCCCTTTTTCTATTGTTCCACTGCTACGCCCAGACGCACTTTATAGCGTTTGATCTTGCCGTAGGTTTCTTCCATGCGCAGCATCTCGCCTGTATCTTTCCTAAGCCAGAATGTAGCGCCTCCTTGGCCACCATAATTGATCTCAAGCAGCCAGCAGGGCAGGGCATTGCCGCTCATGTCGGTCAGGGTTTCTTCCCCGGCAACGGTATAGTTATAAACAGTGGGTGGGGTTTTCGACCCAGGATGATAGAAATTCAGCTTGAATGTTTTATTGGCTTCAAGCGGCAGCAGGGCGAAGGTCTCGATATCCAGTTCCCAGTTCAGGGTTTCCTGTTCCATGGCGATTTCAAAGTCTGCAGCGCTATTCCCCTCAACAGATTTGTCACCCTTGGCCATTGCACCATCAAATGTGAAGGCCGTCACAGTGCCGTCCGGCTGATGGGTTGCTGTTTGGGCCACGGGGCTGAAGTCCTCAACGCGGTTCAGGGACCGGATTTCCCTGCCGCTACCGTCTGCCACATGCCAGTCTTGTGTGATCTCGACAAGGGTTTCGCCCTCTTGTTCGATCAGCTTGGTTGTGCGGTTCCACAGTTCCATCTGCATGATCTTGCCGGAGCTGGTGTCGCGCATGTAAACCAGATACTGGCTGGTGCCAGTTTGGTAGTCAGATGCCGTTAGGCCACTGAACTCGAAGGTGTTTTCAGTCGCGTGGATCGCAGGGCCGCCGGCCAACAGGGCAGCCGCCAGGAAAAGTCTTTTGATCATAAATGCCTCGCCTTGAGTGTTTTTTATAAAAAATCAGCTTTCACTACAGACAATAAGGGTATGCTACCCCCTCCCTTCTGGGGAAGAAAGCCTGCCATTCTTTAGCCTTGATCCTGTTCAATCGTGCTTTGGCGCGGGTAAAAGGCGGTTTATCGCCTCAACCCTTGCACACTGCCTGATGCTCCGCCATATAAAGGCATGGATTTTTCAATTCACCGATGAAGAGCGTTCCAAACTGTTCAGCCGGGATAAGAGGTAGATTTATGAAGCGTGTTATCACATTTTTCGGACTGCTGATTGCCAGCCTTATGGGGATGCAGGGCACTGCGCTTGCGCAAGCCCCGGATATGCAAGGCAGGATGGTGCCTCAATCCGAGATGCAGGTGAAACTGTCATATGCGCCGATTGTTGCTGAAGCAGCGCCCGCGGTCGTGAATATTTATACCAAGAAAATTGTACGTTCACGACGGTCAGCGCTTTTTGATGATCCACTGTTCCAGCGTTTCTTTGGTGACCGCTTCAGCTTTGGTGCGCCGCAGGAGCGTGTGCAGGGCTCATTGGGCTCTGGGGTGATCGTGCGCCCCAACGGTGTGATCGTGACCAACAATCACGTGGTTGAAGGCGCGGACGAAATCCAGGTTGTGTTAAGCGACCGGCGTGAGTTTGACGCCGAGGTTGTTTTGGCCGACCCGCGCACAGATCTGGCGATCCTGCAAATCGATACGGGCGACGAACCTCTTTCAAGCCTGCGCCTGTCGGATTCCGACAATGTGCTTGTGGGCGATATTGTGCTTGCCATCGGTAACCCGTTCGGTGTGGGCCAAACGGTAACAGGCGGTATTGTTTCCGCCACGGCCCGCACACAGCAGGGTATTTCCGATTTCGGCTTCTTTATCCAGACAGATGCGGCCGTAAACCCGGGTAATTCCGGTGGCGCCCTTGTTGGTATGAGCGGCGAACTTCTGGGCATCAATACGGCGATTTATAGCCGCACCGGTGCCTCAAACGGTATTGGCTTCGCAATCCCGGCTAATATGGTGAAATCTGTGCTGCGCGCGGCCCTTAACGAAGGCCAGCTCACACGGCCTTGGCTGGGTGTACGCGGCCAAAGCGTAACAGGTGACCTGGCAGCAAGCCTTGGTCTTGACCGTGCAGGTGGTGTGCTTGTGGATGAAGTGTATCCTGGTGGCCCTGCTGAAAGCGCAGGTATCATGCCGGGTGACGTGATCATGGCGATCGATGGCAAGGAAGTGATCGACGAACCAGGCCTGAACTTCCGTATCGCCACGAAGGAAAGCGGCGAGGAAGTGCCGCTTGCAGTGCTTTCAGAAGGCTTTATCCAGCAACGTAAGGCTGCCCTTGCATTGCCGCCTGAAGACCCTGCGCGCAATGTTACAAAGCTTGATGGCCGCCATCCGTTCCAGGGTGTAACGGTGGGTAACCTGTCGCCACGCTTCAACGACGAACTGCAGCTTGATCCGTTCCTTAAGGGGGTTGTGGTACTGAAGGTGGATGGCCGCACGCCAGCGGCGCGCTATCAGTTGCTGGCACCGGGTGATATCCTTCTTGCAGTAAACGGCGCTGAAATCAGCCGCGTTGCCGATCTTGATGCAGCCATTCCTGAAAACGCTGACGAGTATCTCTATCAGATTGTGCGCCGTGGCCGCATTCAGGAATGCTTGCTTGCTGGACAGGGGCGGTCTTATCGTTGCCGCGTGGTTCAATAGCCTAGGTAAGGAAACAGCGTGTCGAACCTTTTTGAGCAGGCGGGACTGGAGACGGGCGCACCGCGCCCGCTTGCTGACCGCTTGCGCCCCACGTCGCTTGAAGAGGTTGTCGGCCAGGATCATCTTTTGGGGGCATCGGGCGCGCTTGGCCGTATGGTCAAGTCGGGTCGGATATCCTCATTAATCCTGTGGGGGCCGCCAGGCACGGGTAAAACCACAATCGCGCGCCTGTTGGCGAACCACGCAGATCTGGCGTTCGAGCAGATTTCCGCGATCTTCTCGGGCGTGGCGGACCTGAAAAAAGTATTCGAGGCGGCTAAAGCCCGTCGGATGGGCGGGCGCGGCACGCTCCTGTTTGTGGATGAGATCCACAGGTTTAACCGTTCCCAGCAGGATAGTTTCCTGCCTTACGTGGAAGACGGAACGATCACCCTGATTGGTGCCACGACCGAAAACCCTTCGTTTGAAATCAATGGCGCGCTTCTTTCCCGGATGCAGGTGCTGGTTCTGAACCGGCATGATGATGCCGCGCTGGATGAACTTCTGGTACGTGCAGAAGCCGAGATGGATGCGCCGCTGCCACTGGACGATGATGCTCGCGTGGCGCTCAAGGCCATGGCCGACGGGGATGGCCGGTTTCTGCTGAACTGTGTTGAAACGCTGTATGATCTTGCCGGTGGGGAAGTGCTGTCTCCCGCGGAACTTGCCAAGATGTTGCAGAAGAGGGCGCCCAGCTATGACAAGGATCGTGATGGTCATTATAACCTGATCTCGGCTTTGCATAAGTCGCTCAGGGGCTCAGACGCTGACGCAGCACTTTATTGGACGGCCCGGATGCTGACAGCAGGCGAAGACCCGCTTTACGTCATCCGTCGTCTTGTGCGCTTCGCAAGTGAAGACATCGGCCTTGCTGACCCGGAAGCGATCCATCAGGCTTTGGCCGCCAAAGACGCATATGAGTTTTTAGGCAGCCCTGAGGGCGAAAGCCAGATCGCGCAGGCGGTGATCTATCTGGCAACTGCACCCAAATCAAACGCGGCCTATAAGGCTGAAAAGGCATCCAAGAAGGCCGCCAAGGCCTTCGGTAACCTGATGCCGCCATCCCATATTTTGAATGCGCCAACCAAGATGATGAAAGACATGGGGTATGGGGCTGGATATGCCTATGACCACGACACGGAAGCAGGTGTTTCAGGGCAGGATTATTTCCCGGAAGACATGAGCAGACAGGAGTTCTACAGGCCTGTTGAGCGCGGTTTTGAACGCGAAATCCAGAAACGGCAGGCCTATTTTGCCCGTATTCGCGCCGAGTATGCGGCCAAGCATAAACCCGACGCGGAAAACGACTAGATTGCCTAGCCTTTTTCGTTGATTTGCCGTTTTGTTTCCGGGGTCAGTTCCGTTGCAGGCCCAACGCCCTTGTCACCGTCTTTATAGAATTCATCCAGAATCCAGGTTTTCATGTTGAAGGCTTTGCCATCCTTGGTTCTGATCGGTTTGGCGGTGGTGCTTTCCTTGTCAGCCGTGATGCGTGCTTCACAAGCGCTGCGGGCACCGCCGACGCTCCAGTCAATGCCGCTGTCGTCAAGGCAAACGGGCCAGTCATAGCTGTCACCCCTTGAGGCGGTATAGGAATTGGTGATCAGGCGCACACGGTCTGTGTCGGCGAGAACGCGCCCGTTTACTGTTATCTCTTTGATAGTCGCTTCATCATCAGTCGCACTGTCATAGCTGTATCGCACTTTGAGGCCGCTCAGGTGCGGCCAGCGGCCTTCACCGGG
>JABXIV010000104.1 GCA_013372925.1 Alphaproteobacteria bacterium | reverse complement strand
GGGATTTTCAATGTCTCCGCAACGTCCTTCAGCTTGAAGCCGCGGTCCTTCAGGGCCGCCCGTATCCAGTCTTGTTTTGGCATGTCAAGAACAATATTACGAAAAATGTAAAAAATGTCACGCACTTTTTTCAGATGGTGTTTGAAAGAAATTACGAATAACGTAATTATTATAGCCATGATGTTGATCAACGACCCGCAACAGGGGCCTGTGTGCTGGCGATTGCAGCGCAGCCGGCCCCATTCCCCTTTCCCGCTTTCAGGAGGCCTGCATGGCTGAGTTCCCGGCGCTGCCCGTCTTTACCGATGCCTATCTGGCCGATACCCGCCACCTGACGGCGGAAGAGCACGGCGCTTACTTGCTTTTGCTGATGTGCGCCTGGCGCACGCGGGGCTGCCAGTTGAAGGATGACGACCGTTTCCTGGCGCGCACCGTTGGCGTTAGCCCCCAGAAATGGCGGCGGTTGAAGCCGGTGATCAGGGAATTCTTCACGGTGGAAGGCGGCCTTTGGCGGCAAAAGAAACTGATGGAGGTGTATCGCGGGGTTGAGGCACGGGTCAGCCGGAACAGGGAAAACGGGGCCAAGGGCGGTCGCGCCAAGGCGGCCAAAAAAGCTGCCGACCGCCAAACTGTCGCCAGTGGCGAAAAGCTGGCAACCAAAACAGAAAACCAGAATCCAAAACCAAAGCAGCAACAGCCTGCCGCGGCCGCTGCGCTTTTTGAAGCCGCAGGGCTTGATGAAGGCGGGGCGGATATATCTGAGCTTGAACGCTGGCTGGCCGCGGGGGCGGATATGGAAGCCGATATCCTGCCCACCATCCGGCGCATCAGGGCAAGGGAGGTCAAGCGGTCCGGCCGGCCGCCGTCATCGCTTGCCTACTATAGCGCGGCAATCCTTGAAGCGCGGGACAAGCGCCTGAATGCGCGCAAGGCAGGGCAGGCACACGCCAACCAGCATCCGGCCCCGCCGCCGAAGCAGGCGTTTGATGAAGCAAGCCCCGCCCACTGGCGGCAGTTTCTCGGCGCTTCCAAATCGCGCTTTCGCGGGGATTATCTTTCCCAGCACTGGCGCATCGGGGCTGACCATCCCGATTTCCTGCCGCACACGCTGGGGCCAGACCCGAAGGTACGGCTCAATCCCATGATCCCGAAGGAGATACTGGCGGAATACGGCCCCGCGTGGGGCTGGGTATTGCCCGAAAGTCAGGGCACATAGGCGCAGGCCGCGCCCCCTTCACAGACCACCACAAACAAAACGCGAGGATATTATGACCTTTCAATCGAAGCCGAGGGCCCGCGCATTCCCTGCCCAAAACAGGGACATGCTGAAGGCCGTTCTTGAAATATACGCCGAGGCAGTTTGCACGCTGGCTGGCCGCGGTGCCAACAGCCCGCCCGAGGTGGAGGATATTATCCCGCGGCTTGAAAACTGGATGATCACAGCCTGTTGGACCCTGCGCCGCCTGCCTGACCGGGAGGCCGGCTTCCTGCGCCTGCGGGGTGCCCTGTGGCCAGAAACCGCGCCGGAGGCGGGCACGTATGCGGGCACCAGCGTTACCAGTTTCCAGGCGCGCCGCCGGGTGCGGATTTCGGCCGAGGAGATCGACCGCATGCAGCCCACGCTGGATCTTCTTTTGCTGCTGCCGGATGTGGCTGACAGGCGGCTTCTGTTTTGGGCGGCCTGGCATCAGGAGGGCGAGGTGCTGGCGCGTATTCCGTGGGCGAAGGTACGCCGCAGCCTTGATCTGTCTGCCTCGCGCTGGACATTGAAGCGCCAGTATCAGGGGGCGCTGGAATGGTTGGCCCGCCTGGTGCTGCTGCAGGGTGAAAAGCATCGCGTTCATTAGGGGGCGAGGAAAATCTTGTTGCCCATGGCCTACAAGGAAAGAGTGTGTATAATGCAAAAGTTGCAATCTGCGGGGGATGCAACACACATGGATTGGGGAAGCACATGCAGGTTACACTTGCAATATGGGGTTTGGCGTTCATTCTTCTGGCTACTTCGGCCGTTTCAGAACAGGTTTCAGCGCAGGGAAAAGAGGCAGCACTGCCTGTCATCAAGGACCTGAAGCTGCAGCGCAGCAGCTATCCGGCAACCCTGTCGGCAGACTGTGAATATATCGATGAAGCCTTCAACATGCAGTGCAGCTTTTTCATCAGCCGGGTTGCCGCCAAGAAAAGCGACAACCGGGTGAGTGACATGCTGATGCGCATGTACCGCAACCGCACCAAGGCCGAATGGCAGGATCATCCCATTTGCACCACGCCCGAAGTGAAAGACATCGACCGCCATATCAAGGTGATGAAAATCCAGAAGGACATCGGCAAAACCGAGGAACAGATGATCCGCCGGAATGCGGCCCCTGCCATCAAATTCTGCGATGATCCTACGCAGGAAAATTACAAAGCCTATGTTGGCGGGCTGGCTGACGAAACAAGCTGCAGCATTTCAACGTCGGTTGAACGGGTGAAAATGCGCTATGAAGCCGACAGCCAGACCTGGAGCGGGATTTTCACGCCAAAGGGCGACCAGAAGCCCATCACCAATTATAAAATCCAGCTCGACAGCGTTACGGGCCAAGTGGGCCAGCGGCTGATTTTCATGGTGACACAGGTTCTAAGGCCCAAGGACGGTGGTCGCCCGCAACGGCTGATCTACCGCGGCAAGCGATCTGACGAGAAATATTACTGCGGTTACGTTGATTGGTAGGGTATTTTTTCCAAACCCTGCACTTTAGGCATAAAGTCTTCACCAGTTTTTAACGATGTATGCCCAAAGTTAAGGGGATGGAAACAAACCCGACACTCAGCTCTGGCCACTTTGAAACACTGCTTGGCTACTGGAAAGGCCTGCGCGATGCGCAGGGCGGCGTGCCCAAGCGTGCGTCCCTCAATCCGGTGGAGATAAGGGAAATCCTGCCTTATGTGTTTCTTATTGAACGGCGCGCGCCGGACGACCTTCTCGTAAGACTTGCGGGCACCGCGCTTGATGAAGTGTCCCCCATGCCGGTGACGGGCGCGAACTATCTGGATTTCTGCCCGGATGAACACAGGCCATTTGTAATGGATGCCGTGCGGGCAGTGGTTGAGGTTCCCTGTGGGCACCGTTTCAGCCGCGAGGTAACGTTCCAGAACGGCCGGTCACACATTATCACCACGCTGGCCCTGCCCATGATATCTGAAACAGGCGAAGCGCGCTACCTGATCGGGGTTACGGTTACGCGGGAAGATGTGCTTGCAGCAGACAAAACCCCGGCAGCCTATTCCGAGGTGAAGTTCCTTTACTCGGAATTTGTGGATCTGGGCTTTGGCCTGCCCGAGAAGACCATCCTCGATGATCTGGACCTCTAGGGCCAGGTGCGCCTAGCTCGCGGCGCTCAGGCTCCAGATAAAAGCACCACCAATCACGCCAAAAAAGGTGATCACCCCTAAAAGCACCAATAGCCCATGCCCCGGACGGGCATTCGTGCAAGAATGTTTCATGTTTGCCCTCTCGATTCCCATGGGCTGCACCATACGCGATAACATTGCCGAAGAAAAGTTTTTGAGGGCCATTTTCACCCCGAATTACGGAATTCCGTAACGGAAATAATCGTTTGGCTTGGTTGTTACAGTCAGCATTAAGGTTGTATCATTAATTTTTATACGAAAATCCAAGAATTTTAGGAAAAAAAGCTTGCCTAAACCCCGGTTGCTATTGCAGGGTATAGGAAGCCATAGTGACCGAATGTAGCTGGCCTCCAGGATCCTGAACCTGGGGCCAGCTTTTTCTTTTCAGGCATAGTGGCGCCGTCGAATTTTTTTCATCATATTTATGTTTTTCTCAAATCTGGCTCAGCGGAACGCCCTGTCGCACTGTGGCGGCGGCTTGTCGCCCCGTATTCGCGCCAAACTGGGTGCTTCAGCTATAGCATTAACGATTTTGTATTGAGTTGGGCCTTCCTCACAGCTAGATACTATAGCAGGGGGCCGAAAGGCGCTTAAAGTGACAGGGCAGGCACAGCAGGTTCATTTTTCCAGAAACGGGGACGGTTCGGTTTCCTATCTTTCGCATGCCGAAAAATTCATCGACCTGTGGCGCGACATCGCATCCAGTGCAGGCGCATCCAGTGCAGGCGCATCTGACGCAGATTCTGACAGCGCTCCCCGCGTGCCAGCCAAGGCCGACTTTTCCATAAGGCGCCTGCAACCCTTCCTGCCGTCATATTATCTTGCGGAATGGACAGACGAGGGTGACCTGGTGAACCGCCTTGTGGGGTCGGCGCTGGATGACAGGCTCGGTTCGCCGCACACGGGGGTTAGCTTTCTCGAAAATTATGAAGGTGCGCAGCGCCGCTATTTCGAGACCTTCTGGAAACAGCTTCTGGATACGCCCTGCGGTGTGATGACCGGCCGGACCCTGCATCAGGGGCCAGATAGAAAGCTTCGCATGGTGGGAACCGCGTTACCACTGACTGATGCTGCGGGGGATGTCCGCTATTTGTGCGGCACAGCAGACATTGTGCGTGATTTTCAGGAAGAAACCGGCGTAAAGGTGGGTGAGCGCCGGGTGTATATTGATTATGTGCAATATATTGATCTGGGCTTCGGCATTCCGGCCAACAGGCCCGATCCGGCCGAGTTTAACGCCCTGACCGACCAGATGGCCACCGCCGCCGAGTAGGGTGACGGCCCATCGTGTTGGTTTGCCTTATACTGAAGGTTCCGAGAGAGTGATCAAATGATTATCAATCGTTTTTTAGGATTCGAATTTGTTAAGGTGGCGGTATTTGATCTGAGCGAGCATCCCTACACTTACATTAAGAACCAAAAGACGAAGACGGAAAACACTTGGGCCACCCCCACCAGAATCAATTTCTTTGATGAGGCTTATGTTGACGCTGGGCAGTCTGCCTATCTGGTTTGTGGGGGAACCGAGTACCAGCCTGAAGATATCCTATATGTTGGAGAGTATTCCGCATCCCTAAAAGAAAGGTGGCTAAGGCTTCACGCTCAAGGCGAGGTCCGGGAATGGCTTGTATGGCACAGTGATAACCTTGCCGATGGGCTGAATAGGTTATTGAAAGATGAGCCAGATCGGGAAATTTCGCTCTGGTTGACCGTTGATCCATTCGTTGAGGGTCCATCAGGAAAAATCAATATAAGTTATACGATTGAGCAAGCTTTCCTGCAGCAGAAAGCACAGGAATATCCCCTGCGCTTTAACAAAAAAGGGCGCACCAAAGCGGTTGCTCCAACTGTCGCTGAAATAATCGCTGATTTGAAGTCATCTTGAATGAAAGACGCTACTCTGTTGCTTTGAGTTTTGGAGGCGGATTGCGGTTTCCGCGGGATTTGTGCTATTGTACTTCTGCAACTTCTGGGGGGAGGTACTTGTCGTGGCGAATGAACACCGGAAAAAGATAATCAGGGCAGGGGCGCTGGATATGATTTTTGTATCCCTGAGCTTTCTTGCAATCTCATTTTTCGTTGGTGAGGAAAAGGGCCTGCTGTTCGGCTACTGGACAGTCCCGGCCGTCTTTCTTGTTGTTTTTATCGTGTATTTTTTTCTGTTGCTTTCGCCGGGGCTGAAGGCGCATGCGCGGCACCAGGCGTGGCGCGGCGCTGCCTATGAAGCCGAGCTTGAACAGGAGTTGAAAACCAAGGGCTACACCGTGCTTCTAAGAATGCGGTGGTTTACAAAACACCTGAAGCTGAAGGAAAAAGAAGCGCCCGCCGATTGAGGCACTTCTGCAATAGCACCCCAAGCATTCGGCGCGCCCCCCATCACGCCGAGTTCGCGGTGATTAATCCCAATATTCGGTGATGCGCCAGATTTTCGCGTCGCGGAACAGGAACACGGTTGTCAGGCCCTTGCTTTCGCGGGTTTTCCAGCCTTCGTTCGTGCGGCGTTCATGGCTGGTGTCGCGCGTGATGGCCATCATGTTTTTGCCCGCGATGCGGTTGGTGATGGTGCTTTGGCTGTTCCGTGTAACCGCCCGCGCCACCCGGCGTTTGAAGCCTGCAATCAGGCCGTCGCGGTCCATGTTGGCGTCATATTCCGTGTGGATATAGGTCATCTCGGGGTGGGCGAGCGCCATCACATCCTCGATGCCTGCTTCGCCCTTCATGGAAAGCGCCGCCGTGCGCGCATACCAGGCATCTACCATCTCGGCCATTTTGGCCTCATCCATCGGGGCACCGCTGCCGCCTTCGCCAAATGCGGGGGCAAAGGTTGCTTGGGTGAAGGTTAGCGCACACACAAGCGCCGCGGTTTTGAACAGGTGTTTCATAGGTCTTTTTTAGTCCCAATATTCGGTGATGCGCCAGATTTTCCCGTCGCGGAATTCAAACAGGGTGGTCAGGTCGTCCTTCTTGCCGTGCACCCAGCCTTCACTGGTTTTTTCTTCCCAGGCGATGTTGCGCTTGGTGACAACCATATTCTTGCCGGTGATGATGTTGGTGATCAGGAAGGTGCCGGCGCGGCTGTCTGCCCGCTTCAGGCTGCGTTCGAACCCGTCGATCAGGCCCGCGCGGTCGTAATTGGCGCCAAATTCCGTGTGGATATAGACCATGTCGTCATGCATCAGCGCCATGATTTCGGGGATGCCCGTTGGGCCTTTTTCATCCAGCCTGGAGGTCAGGTTCAGCCAGCGGGTGACCATGCAGGTCATGTCCTTTTCGGCCATGGGTTTGCCGCTGCCGCCTTCGCTGAAGGCTGGCTTGCTGATGGTCGGTAATAAAATAAACCATAATGCTAAAAGTACTTGTTTCATTAAAAAAATCTCCTCGCCCGTCGGGCCAAACCGGTATGGCGGTAGGCCCTACCATGCACGCATCCTGCGCCGGGCAGAGCAGTTTTTGCGGTAAACTGCACACCGCGTAAACTGTAGTCTATTCGTGGTGCAAAATTTCAGCGGGCCTAAGCCCCAGCACATGCCGGAGCTGCCCCGCAAGGATCATTGCGGCCACTAGAAGAACCGCCGCCGGAATGCCTGCAAAATATATGACAGGCAAAGGCGCTTGTTCCTCAATCTCCTGCAGCCAAATTCCTAAAAGATACCATGTGGGCACAAGCGCCAGCAGGGAGCCAAAGGCAACAGGCAGCAGCATTTTTCTGAGGAACAGCGTGCCCACATCGCGGCCTTCCGCGCCCAGCACGCGCCTGAGCGCGATCTCCCGCGCGCGGTTGCTGGTGAAATGGCTGGCCATGCCGTAAAGCCCGGCGAAGCACAGCAACAGGCAAAGCCCCGCCATGATCAGGATGGCTTCGCCCATCTGGGCCACGTTGCCGTAATGCTTGGCGATGCGGTCGCTCAGCCATTCGGCGCGGGGGGCTTCATCGGGGAAGCTTGCGGCCCACAGCTCACGCACGCGGGCCTCTACGGCGGGGTCGTTATCTTTCGCCAGCAGCATGATGTTGCGGGCGTAAGAGTCTCCGTCATAGGCCGACAGGTTGAAAAGCTTTGCTTTCGCGCTATTGCCGCTGCCGCCCATGTCTTTGATATCCGCCACCACGGCCATGATGCGATACTCGATTATGGTTTTCTTGCCCTTGCGGGTGACCTGCCGGCGCAGATACTGGTCTATCGCTTCTTCGGGCGTGGCGAAACCGAACGTCGCCAAGCTGGCGAGTGGGATGGCGATCACATCCTGAAGGCCGTGCCAGTCCTCGCCTGACCTTGCGATCGGCGTGATGTTCATCATGTCGAAAAAGTTCGGGCCCACAAGGCGGATGCTTGTTTCCACGGTTTCGCTTTCGCCGCGCGGGATAAAGCCTGTTACGTAAAAGGCGCCGGAGAAGGCCGGGTCGTCCTGCCGGGCGGCGTCCGTGACGCCAGGGATGCTTTTCACCTCATTGAAGAAACTGTTGCTGAACAGGGGCCGCTGGTCGCGGTCCTCCGGGGCGGGGATGATCAGCACGCCATTGGTGCGCATGCCCCGGTCTATGGTCATCAGGTGGTCGAACTGGTAAAGCGCCTGGCTTGCGGCCAGCAGGCAGCCCACAACCGCCAGCGCCTGCACGCCAACAAGGCTCGCCCGCAGCTTGCCCCCGGCCGACATCACCGCCCGCTGCGTGCCGTGCAACAGGCTTTGCGGCGTGATCCGGCTGACGCGGGAAACCGCATACAGCGCGGCCAACAGGCCGACGCCCAGCGCCAGCAAAAGCCCGAAGGCGAACAGCGGCAGCCGGTTTTCAGCGATGACGGGAATATCGCTGCCGATCAGCTCCCCGGCATAGCCCGCCGTATCCATGGCGATCAGCACGGCCAGGCCGAAGGCGATCAGGCTCATCACCCCGGCTTCCATCAGGAACACCGCGATCAGGTGGCTGCGCCCCGCGCCCGCAATGCGGCGCATGGCAACCTCCCGCGCCCGCGCAAGGTTCAGCCCCGTGAACAGGTTCACAAAATTGAAGCTGGCCACTATCAGCAACAGCGCTCCGATAATTGCCAGCACCCGAAGGGCGCTCAGGGCAAGCGGCGCGCGCATATCGCTGTAGGCGTCTGATCTGGCCAGCACGCCCAACACCGGCTGGATTGTCATGCTGTTTATCGTTTTGCCCCAGGGGATAGCGACCAGGTGGCTCATATCATTCGTGATGCGGTCGGTAATCTCGGGCACGTTCGCGCCAGCGGGCATGCGGAAATAGGTGTGGGCGTAATTCCACTGGAAATCATCACCAAGGGCGGCCTGGAAAACCGGTTCGTTCCAGCTTGCAAGCGCCCCCAGCTTCATGTGGCTGTTTGAGGGAATATCCCGAAAGATCGCCACAAGCTGGAAATCGAAAACCTGTTTTTCCAGGCGGAAGCTGATGGTTTGCCCCAGTTCATGGCTGCCCAGAAGGCGCAGGGCCTCGCTCTCGCTCAGGGCGATGGCATTCTTCGTGGTGTGGATGGCCCCAAGGCTGCCGCGCACCATGGGCAGCGGGATAAGCGTTTCAAAGCCCGGGTCAGTAAACGACAGGCGGGTGGGCAGGGCGGCTTCCCCCTTCAGTGCGGCAGCATCCAGGTTCACCAGCCGGGCCAGCGTGCCCAGTTCCGGCATGTTGGCTTCAATCACCGCCTTGGCGTCGTGGGCGGCGGTGGCGGTGCGCCCGAACACACCAACCTGCCCGCCGGGTAGCCACTGGTTTTCCACGCGGTACAGGCTGTCCGCGCCCTCAAGCCACGCGTCTGACCGCACCCCGTCATAGATATAAAAACCCGCCAGCATGCTAACGGCAAAAGCGCACGCCAGCCCGATCAGGCCGATCAGCACAGCCGCAAGATGCCGCCGCCAAAGCCGCATGGATGCCTTGAAGAAGCTGAGTGTCTTTTTCAAAACCTGTCCCCCAATCCTGTTCCCCGAACACCATCATTGGGGAGGGCACGCGGTTTCGCAACGGAAAAATGCAAGGCTTGGGGTGCGGAGATCAAACTGGAATAGGCCTTTCCGAGGTGCAGGAATAAAAATTACGATAATCGTAAAAAATAGCTTGCACCCTAATCGGCGTTTTTGTATATTTATTTCATCAAATCGAGACTTGCGCTTCCGGGCAGGGCAGC
>JABXIV010000227.1 GCA_013372925.1 Alphaproteobacteria bacterium | reverse complement strand
CGCAAATCGCATTTCTTCGTCTGGCGTAAGGGGGCTTGAGGACGTCTCTCAGGCAATCGCAGACAAAACTGACATCGTGCGTCACGTGAATGATTATGCGGCAGATATTGCTGCTCAAACCGGAGCGTTGCGCGCCTATGCGTTTTCAGGCCGGGATCAGGACAAGGCCAGAATGACTGCGGCGCAGGCGCGAGCAGAAGAAACCCGCCGCGACGTCATGGAAATGCTGGCGGCAGCGGGCGAGGAAAGCACAGCGACCAACCTGGAAAATGCATCCCATGCCTTTGATGAAGTTTTCACTGCTGTTGAGAACCGGTTGGGCAATCAGGAAGATGCGCTTCAGGTTGTTGCTGTCGGTATTGGTAAGTTGGAAGCGTCTTCGAAGGCGCTGGCCGAGTTTCTCCAGGCAAAGGGCGGGAGCGCTGCAGGCTTGACAAAAGAACTGGCACCGCTTGTGGCGCGTTACAATCAGGCCAGCATCGAATTCGTTACATCGGGTGCTGCGGCAGCATTTGAAACTGCGATCTCAGCAGGTGAGGCATTTGATGGCTTGATAAGGCAGGCTCAGGTGGCTTTGAAGGGCACGCCAAGGCGGGAAATGCGGGTGCTGATTTATGCGCGCCGGGATGCAGATGTTATTCGCCAGAGCCTTCGGGCCAAACATGCGGCAGCCACCTCCCTCGATGCTGCGATGGAGCAACTGGAAACGGCGTCTGCCGCAATTACTGAAATTACGATCGCAGCTAAACTCGCAGCGCGGGAACAACAAGGGTTGGCCCTCACCAATATGGTTGGGGCGGTTGAAAGGGCATCCGAGCAAAGCATGACGGGTCTTGTGGTTGGGGCCCTTATCGCCGCTTTGCTCGCCTGGTATATCGGGTTTTCTGTTGCCAAACCTTTGAGCAGGATCACTGATGCAATTTCGCGCTTGGCGGCGGGGGACAAAGCGGTTGAAATACCGGGGCGTGACCGTGGTGATGAGCTTGGGCGTGTTGCCGAAGCTGCTGCCATCTTCAAAGACAAGGCATTTGAACTTGAGCGCCTGGCCGAAGAAAAAATGGAAGCTGAGCGCCGCGCTTCGGAAATACGCCGCCAACAGGAAATAGAAGAAGCGCGTTTGCTGGATGAGCACCAGCGATCTGAGGAGCGCGCCCGGGCTGAGCGCCGGGAAGCGCGCCAGCATCAGCGCCTTCAAATGGCGGATGCCTTCGAGGCTGGCGTTATGCGCATTGTGGAAACAGTGGCATCGGCTTCGCACAATATGGCAGGGGCCGCCAGCCAGCTAGTAGGTAATACGGAACAAACATCTGCTGAGGTAAGGGCGACGCAAGGCGCGACAGATGATGCAGCAGGAAATGTTGAGGCCGTAGCCACTGCAACAGAGGAACTATCTGTTTCATTCAGAAGCGTAAGCCAGAACCTGGACCGCAGCGCCGAAGTTGCCCAAAGCGCCGTTGATGAAGCAAGCCGGACAACCGAAACAGTTGCAGGCCTATCGATTGCCGCAAACCAGATCGGTAGCGTTGTGAAAATGATCCGCGATATTGCAGAGCAGACAAACCTGCTGGCGCTGAATGCCACGATTGAGGCCGCGCGGGCAGGGGATGCGGGTCGCGGCTTTGCCGTGGTGGCGTCTGAGGTCAAGAACCTCGCTGCGCAATCCAGCCGCGCAACGGAAGATATCGCGGCCTATGTTGAGAAAATTCAGGATGTGTCCAACGACGCGTCTGGCGCGATTGAGCGGATTGGTTCAATCATTGAACAGATGAATGAGGTTACGCAGTCTGTCGTGGCGTCGGTACAGGAACAGGCAGCAGCAACAGATGAAATAGCACGCAATGTGCAACAGGTCTCGGCCAGCACAGAACAGGTGCGGAGCAGTGTTGCAGTGGTTGATACCGCAGCGCGGGAAACGCGGACTATGACCAACGACCTGCAGCAGAATGCTGAAAGCCTGATGGCAGAATCAAGTAGCCTGAAACGGGAGGTCGAACGGTTTCTTGAAGAAGTGCGGGATACCAAAGAGGAGGAAACTCTTGCGGACGACCGGCCAAGCGCCGAAATTCATCTGCTGCAAACGGCCTAGCCGGTTCGCTTTGATTGAAGAGGCTCGCTCCGGCGGGCCTTTTTTGTTTTAGGCTTTGAAGTCGGCCGAAGGCGCTCTACCTTTCCTATTTAGGAAACGGGCCCAATGGGGACGGCCCGCAAGGGAAGGGGATCTCTAAAATGGACGGCATGACACTTCAGGAAACACCTGCAGAGGATATCGCGGCGAAGCTTCAGGCCGCGCGCCATGCGTATCTTGCAGAAGGCTTTGTAACTGCCGACGTGCGGAAAGACCGCCTGCGTCGTGCTCTTGCCTGCGTGTTGGACCACAAAGATGAATTTATTAGCGTAATTTCCGAAGATTTTGGTAACCGGTCTGCAGAAACAACATTGTTTGCGGATGTGGCTGCAAGCGTTGGGGCGCTGAAGGATGCGATCAAGCATGTGGAAAAATGGATGCGGCCGTCGAAACGCAAGCTCCAGTTCCCGCTGGGGCTTCTGGGCGCCAAAGCTGAGGTCGTTCCCCAGCCAAAAGGCGTGGTGGGCCTGATCACACCTTGGAATTTCCCGCTGACGATGGTGTTCGTGCCTTTGGCGCAAATGCTGGCAGCTGGTAACCGGGTGGTGATCAAGCCGTCTGAGCACACACCGCGCACATCTGCGCTTTTCGCCAAGGTGTTTTCAGATAATTTCGAAGAAACCGAGGTGTCGGTCGTGACCGGTGCGGTTCAAACGAGCCAGGCATTCGCAAGCCAGCCTTGGGACCACCTGATGTTTACAGGGGCGCCGGTTGTCGGCAAGCTGATCATGCGGGCCGCATCGGAAAACCTGACTCCCGTGACGCTGGAACTGGGCGGCAAAAGCCCTGTGGTTGTGGGTAAAAGCGCGGACCTGGATATGGTGGTTGAGCGGGTTGCAACGTTCAAACACATGAATGCAGGGCAAATCTGTCTGGCGCCTGACTATCTGAACATTGATGCTGACCGCAAGGATGCATTCGTGGATGCCTATACCAAGAAAGTCGCGCAGATGTATCCGACCATGCTGTCGAACGACCAATATACGTCGATCATCAGTGCGCGCCACCGGGAACGCCTTGAAGGCTATATTGAAGACGCGCGCGAAAAAGGCGCAGATGTACGAATTATCAATCCGGCCAATGAGGATTTCACAGGCCAAAACCAGTCGAACAAGCTGCCTTCTGCTCTAATCCTCAACCCGACAGACGACATGAAGGTGATGCAGGAGGAAATATTTGGCCCCATCCTGCCTGTGCGCACCTATGAGAAAACTGATGATGTAATCGACTATGTCAACGACCGGGAACGGCCACTGGCGCTCTACTATTTCGGCCAGGACAAGACAGAAGAACAACAGATGCTCACACGTACCACCTCTGGCGGGGTTACGGTGAATGATGTGCTTTGGCATGGTGCCCATGAAAACCTGCCATTTGGCGGCGTGGGCAACAGCGGCATGGGCCACTATCACGGCTATGACGGTTTTCTGGAGTTTAGCCACCAGAAGTCTGTTCTGAGGCACCCGAAACTGTCGATCGGCGCGCTGCTAGGTATTGTGCCGCCTTATACAGATAAGCTCCGCAAGACTGTAGAGCGGCAAATCAAGTAAATCAGGAACGACGTAATGATTGCCTATAATTTCAATAGCGTGGCGTCCATCCTTGTGGAGGATGGCGCTGCCGAGCATATCGGCGCCCTTCTGAAAGCGCGATACAACGTGGCCCGCCCGATGGTGGTAACCGACGCGGGGCTTGTGTCCCTTGGCATGGTTGCACCCATTATGGAGGCCATGAAAGAGGCTGAGTTGACACCAGTGCTTTATGATGGTGTCGAAGCGGATCCATCCGAGAAGGTGGTTCTGGAAGCCGTGGAAACAGCAAAGGCCCACGGGGCTGACCTGATCGTAGGCTTCGGTGGCGGCAGTTCGATGGATGTGGCGAAGCTTGTGGCTATCCTGAGTACGGGTAATCAACAGTTATCGGAGATTTACGGCCTTGATCAGGTGAAGGGTGGGCGGCTGCCGCTTGTGCAGGTGCCCACGACCGCCGGCACGGGGTCAGAAGTGACACAGATTGCCGTGATCACAACCGGCGAAACAACCAAGATGGGCGTATCTGACGCAACACTGCTTGCTGATCTGGCGGTGCTTGACGCCCGGCTGACCACGGGGCTGCCACCCCATATCACGGCGGCAACTGGCATTGATGCCATGGTGCACGCTATTGAGGCCTATACCAGCAAGATCAAGAAAAACCCGATTTCTGACGGTTTGGCGCGGCAGGCATTGCGCATGCTTGGCGGG
>JABXIV010000130.1 GCA_013372925.1 Alphaproteobacteria bacterium | reverse complement strand
GTGTGGGGATATTGCCTGATGCCGAACCATGTTCATTTGATCATGAAACTGGAATCTGAGGACAGTAGATAGTTTTACGCTGGTTCTAAGGAATTCCGGGGACACAATATTTCATTCTCCCCTCGGTGCGAGCCAAGGCCAAACAACTATATAAATACACTAAGGATTGTATAAAAACTCGTCAAACGGTACGCTTCGTCATCAAAATTCGCTTTCATACAGATGCTCAGGGAAAGGAAAATGTGATGTCGAGATGGGTTACCCCAGCAAGTTCAGGTGTTCACGCAGTTAGAAGGGCCCCTACAGAAGTGGAGCCCACAGATTTGGCTCGCACAGGCGCGCCGGGTGAAGGCGAGGCCGATGGCCCGCTGAACCGGATCGCGAAATATGTCCCTACCGAAATTCTGGCTTGCTACACCTGCCTGTTTACGGTTCTCGTTTCCATGCAATTGATCGCAAGCGAGCAGATTTGGGCCTCGTTCGCGCTGATCGGCTTGTTCTTTATTGTTACCATTATTTATATCTGGAAGAATGCGGGCGCTGGCAGTGTGCGGACATGCCATATGATTGTCTCTCCGCTGGCGTTTCTGGCGTGGGCCTATCCGATTTCATCAGCGCTCTTGGGCGATTATTACTATCCGCTGGCCGCTTTCTTTGGGCAAGCGGTCATTATTGCGATGTCGCTGTTTTTCAAACCGGTGGATTAGGCTGGCTGAGGGAGTTCGCATTTTCCACCAGCGAGGGGTTGCAACTGCCGTATTGAGATACGCGTCACACAAAGCTAGTGTCTTCTTCTTGGAGGAATGATGCAGACACATACATTTTTTGTGGTTGTTGGGCTGATGCTATCTTTGGGTATGGCAGCCCAAGCGTCGGTGGATGATATTGCGGCCAAGATGCGCGCGGGTGATTATAAGGGCATCACGGGCATGGTGGTTAGCCAGAACGGCCAACTGCTCGCGGAAGCCTACGCACCCGGTTATGGCATGGAAAGGCGGCATGACATTCGCTCTGCCACCAAAAGTATCACGGCGCTGCTGGTGGGCGAGTTGATTGCCGATGGCACGCTGAAGTCGGTTGAGACTAAGCTTTCGAAAATTCTGCCGGAATCTTTTGCGCATATGCCAAAGGACGACCCGCGCCGCGATATCACGGTTGAGGATGCGTTGACCATGCGCACGGGCCTCGCCTGCAACGACTGGGTGCCAGCATCTGTGGGGCAGGAAGACAAGATGTATAAAACGCGCGACTGGGGCGCGTTCCTGTGGAACCTGCCGATGGCGCATGAGCGTGGCGAGCATTTCAGCTACTGCACTGGGGGGGTGGTGTTCCTTGGCCGGGTGATCGAGAAGCTCGCGGGCAAACCGGTGCCAGAGTATGCCGAAGAACGTCTGTTTGGTCCGCTAAAAATTGAAGGTGCCAAGTGGGAGAAAACCCCCAAGGGCTTCACAGATACCGGCGGGCATTTGCGGCTTCGGTTGTCTGATCTGCACCGGTTGGGGCAATTGGTGCTCGCAGGCGGTGAGGGACTGGTGGCGCAGAAGTGGCTCACGGAGGCGACCACAGAGAAGACCACTGTTTATGAACGCCGTGAACGCTATGCCTATCTTTGGTGGCTCAATGCCGGGATCGTTAAAGAGCAGCCCTTAAGTCTGATTTACGCGCATGGCAACGGCGGCAATTTCATCTTTGTGGTGCCGGAGTTGAATCTGGTCGCAGCTTTCACGGGGAAGAACTATGGCAAACCCACCCAGTTCATCCCCATGCAGATTCTGACGCGGGAGATTATCCCAGCGCTTATACCCTAGGTATTTAGCCTGTTTCAGTTGCCCAGTTGGGCATCGAACCAGTTGGCAATTGCGCCTGCAAGCGAGGGGTCGCGTTCCATCAGTGGTTCGCCGTGCCCTTCGCCTTTATATTCGATCAGCCGATTGCTTGGGTGAGAGGCAAGGTCGAAATAAGGTTGGATGCCCGGCAGTTCTTCTTCCGATGTGATGAACAGCGTTGGGGTGCTTGGCAACGCCTGATAGGTTTCCATCGTTTTGGGGCTTGTGGCGCTTGAGAATAGCGACAGCGTTTTCACGGGGCGCTCGCTTGCAAGCCGCACGGCCTGTGCACCACCACAGCTTGCGCCAATCACGCCGATTGGCTTGTCGCTTTTCACTTTTGAACGCAGGTAATCATAGGCTGCGGTCACGTCGCCGCGCCAGATATCGCGCACCATATGGCGGAAAAAGGCCCGGCGCTCTTCCTGGCTTTTGATAGCTTCGATTTTCGCGTCGGTATAATCGCCTGCCTGGCTTTCACCGAATGCACGGAAATCAATGGCCAGTGTGTGGATGCCCATTTTCTTCAGCTTGGCTGCGATGGGGGCATACATCTTGCGGTCGCGGTTGCACTGGTGCAGCATCAAAACGCCGGCACCCTCAGATGAGCCCGCGTGATAATCACCCTTCAGGGTGAAATCGTCCGTGCCCTTGATGTCTACCGGCTTGGCCCATGCACCGCTTGAAACACCAAGAAGTACAATCGCGATTGAGAGAGCCTGTTTCATAAAAGTCCTGTCGTATTCTATTTCGGGGAGGCCGACCCTAGCGACAGCAATTTTTGCGTGCATCCGTTTGCGACGAGCCGAACGGAAATCACGACAGACTGCATCGCAGTTCTGACTTTTGGGTGTGACATATTTCGATGGTTTATGCTCCGCGCTTGCGCAGGATCTGCAGGATGCGGTCATAGGTGGCTTCCACCATGCCCCAGCTTTTGCCGCCGCTTGTGTTGGAGAACAGTACCACCACTGTATCTATGTCTTTGTCGTAGCGTGCGATGGAAGAATAGCCGGGCAGCAAACCTGTATGCTCATAGGCATAGATCGAAGCATAGATCGCCTGCTCGCTGGCGGTAAACAGCGTGCCGTCGTTGAGCGCACGTAGGAAGATGCCCACATCCTCTGCCGTGGCGACCATGCAGCAATCATTGATGAGCTTAAAGTCGAACGGATAGCTTCCAACATCATAGCCGCTGGCAATCTTTTCAGGGGCCACCTCGTGGAAGGAGCCATAAGTGTTCGTCAGCCCGAGCGGCTTCAGGATCGTGTTGCTGATATAAGCCTTGTGGCTATAGCCCAGCGTTTGGTCGATGATCCTCGCGAGCAGATAATAGTTGGTGTTGGAATAGTGATGGCCGGTGCCGGGCGCGAATTCCGCCGGCTTGCCCGCGATGATTTCAAGGGGCTTCGGGTGTGCCTCACCCACCCAGGAAAACTCCGGCTCATCGGTGAAATTTCTCAGCCCGCTGCGGTGTTGCACCATTTGCGCGACGGTGATCTGGTCCGCATACTCAATTCGCTGGGCTTCCTTGGGGAAGAAATCGATGAGCGTGTCGTTCAGGGAAAGCGTGCCGTTATCTGCTAATTTGGCGACGGCAGTGGCGATATATAGCTTGGTGATGCTGGCAATTTCAAAGAGCGCATGAGGATCTGCCGGTACTTTGTTCACGGCATCTTTCCAGCCGCTCGCATAAAATTCCGGCGCGCGATCCGATCTCTGGATATAGACAGTTACACCGTAAAGCCCATGGGCGGCGCTATAGTCCACCTGTTCCTGCACACCGCCGGGCAGCGGCATCAGCCGGGTTTTGACAATGCCCCATGGCACAAAAAGCCATAAGCTGGCGACCGTTGCGATCACCGAAAAGCTTATGAAGCTGATTTGCCGTTTGGTCATGGCAAACAGCCTTTAGCTGGCTGTGTCACCAAACTGGAGGTCCGCAAGGCGTTTATAAAGGCCGCCCTGGGCCACCAGTTCGTCATGCGTGCCTTCGGCCACGATCTTGCCTTCATCCAGCACAATGATGCGGTCCACCTTCTTCACGGTTGCAAGGCGGTGAGCGATCACAAGCGTGGTGCGGCCTTCCATCAGGTGCTCCAGCGCTTCCTGCACTTTCAGTTCCGACTCGGCATCCAGTGCACTTGTGGCTTCATCCAGCAGCAAGATAGGCGCATCACGCAGGATGGCGCGGGCGATGGCTATGCGCTGGCGCTGGCCGCCGGAAAGGCGGGTGCCGCGTTCGCCAAGGAAGGTGTTGTAGCCTTCAGATGCACGTTCGACGAATTCGCGCGCGGCTGCGGCCTCCACCGCTTGCCGCACTTCGTCATCAGATGCATCTTGCCTGCCATAGCGAACGTTCTCGGCGATCGTGTCGGCAAAGATGATGGTCTCCTGCGGCACGAAGGCGATATGTTCGCGGAAGGCTTTCGGATCAGTCTGGGCGATATCCACACCGTCCATCTTCACAAGGCCTGTCTGTGGGTCATAGAACCGGAGCAGAAGTTGCAGCACGGTTGATTTACCGGCACCCGACGGGCCAACAAGCGCCACGGTTTCACCGGCCTTCACATGCAGGTTGAAGTGATCAAGCGCTGCTGTGTCCGGTTTTGTGGGATAATAGAATGTTACGTTATCGAAATGAATGTCGCCATCCACCTTGGCGGGCAGGGCGGTTGGCTTTTCGGGTGCCTTGATCTTGGCCTCTGCCGCAAGAAGCTCCGCCAGGCGGCCCGCAGCACCGGCTGCGCGCTGCAGTTCGCTGTAAACTTCTGAAAGTGCGCCAAAGGCGCCGGCCACGAAAACAGCCCGCATAATGAAATCAAGCATCTGGCCACCGGTCATGCTGCCTGTCATCACATCCTGCGCGCCTTCATAAAGCACAAGGGCGATGGCGGAGAAGATCACGAAGATCATGATGAAGGTGAGGCCTGCACGCACCTGAATACGCCTTCTGGCAGCAACAAAGGCGTCGTCCACCTGAATGCCGAAGCGATTGGCTTCGGTTTGTTCCTGGGTGAAGGCTTGTACGATATTGAGGGCACCAAGCGATTCGTTTGCGCGTGCGCCCACGTCGGCCACTTTGTCCTGGCTGGTGCGCGACAGGGACCTTACTTTCCGCCCAACAAAGATGATGATGCCCAAAAGAAGTGGAATAACCAGCGCGATATAGCTCATTAGCTTGGGCGACATTACGAAAAGCCAGATGGTGCCGAAAATGGCGATGAGGAGGTTACGGACCCATACTGACACGCTGGAGCCCACAATGGTCTGTACAAGCGTTGTGTCGGCTGTGAGGCGGGAGACGATCTCGCCGGGGCGGTTTTCTTCAAAAAATTCGGGCGACAGGGTGATCAGTCGCTCGTAAACGGCTTTCCTGATGTCGGCGACGACTCGCTCGCCAATCCATGTCACGAAATAATAGCGACAGGCTGTGGCAACTGCCATCACCACTACAATCCCAACGAAAACGAGGAAATAATCGTTTACTTTCTGTACGTTATCGCCGGAAAAGCCCTTGTCTACGATGTCCCCCAGTGCTGTGGGGACAATCAGGACAGTTCCTGCTGCCACCAGCAGGAAGAAGGAAGCAAGCGCAAGTTGGAGCTTGTAAGGGCGGACGAAGGACCAGAGTGTCCTGAGGTTTGCCAGTTTGCCTTTTGGCGGTTCGTGTTCCCGGCGGATTGTACTGTCAGACATATGGCTCCCTCGTGTTTCGTCTTCGCTGATATAAAGGGTCGCGCCGGATATTCCAATGAACGAATTTGACTTTATTCTATACGGCGCTGCATGCGCGGCTGGCGGCGGGGGTGCATTAATTTTCCCTTTTGCGAGAAAAAGCGCAGAATCAGCCTTGCATTCGGTGAAATATTGACCTATACGGACGCCTCGTTTTCGGAGGTATGACCATGAAACAAGAAATTCATCCCGACTACCACACTATCAAAGT
>JABXIV010000120.1 GCA_013372925.1 Alphaproteobacteria bacterium | reverse complement strand
ATGGCGGTTTGCTTTCTGTGGCACTTTCCCTGAGGTCGCCCTCGCCGGCCATTAACCGGCACCGTGTTTCCATGGAGCCCGGACTTTCCTCCCCTGCGCGAACGCAGCGGCGGCCATCCAGCCATCTGCCGAGCGCAATGAACCATTCCCCAATAATATGGTCAAGAAAATAAGGCATACGCAGACTTGATGCCGCCATAATTTTAGGGCACAGTCCGCGGCAAATATTGATTGAGGATATAAAAATGAAAAAGTTGATCCCTGCTGTCGCGCTTCTGGCCCTTGCCTCTTGCTCTGACAAAGGCGATGAAATTGTCTTCGACACAACGCTCGGCCCTCGCACCGAAGATCAGGTCAAGACACTTCCCGGAACCCTTAAAGGTGACAGCGAAAATGCTCGCTATTCCAACGAAAACCTGAAGGGTGCTGGCATGGAATCATCAGACGGCACCGACTGACGAAACTTGTAAATTATCCAAAAAAAACAAAAGCCGCTAAGGGATATCACCCTGCGGCTTTTTTCATGAACATGCGGCTTTCGCTAGTTCTTCTTATAAAGCTTCAGGAAACACGCCACGGAATCATGCACATGAGCCTGAAGCGCCTCGTCACTCACCTGATCAAATAGCCCAATCGACATCTCAAAATGTAGCTTGCCTTTCAGAAGAGAGATCAAGAGGCCCGCCGCTTTTTCAAGATCGTCTATCTCCAGCTCGCCCTTGTCCACCCAAACCTTTAGGAAACCCGCGAGCTTAACGATCATTTCCTTTGGTCCAGCTTCCCAGAAAATTTCCGCAAGGCCCGGCCCCTTATGTGCAGCAGCAACCAAAACGCGATGCATCGCCATGGCGTCTTTGCTCATCAACAAACGAGCGAACTTGGTCGCGACAGATGTGAGATCAGCCTCTAGCGTCCGGGCCTCGACATTCTTCAAAACTTCGTCGGGGAAATATTTCTCAATGGTGATATGGATCGCATCACCAAACAACTGCTCTTTAGAGGAGAAATGGCTATAGACCGTTTGCTTGGAAACCCCCGCACGCTTGGCAACCTCATCCATGCTCGTTCCATCAAAGCCATTCTCCAGGAAAAGCTGGCTGGCAGCATCAATGATTGCTGTATTTTTTTCGGTATCGCGAGGGCGGCCTCGGGCCGGTTTGCTTTTCTCGACTGCGCTCTGGCGCGCAAGGGCAATTTCTGACACGGATCAGGCCTCTGTTTCTATATCCAACCAGCATCCAATAACCGGTTGTCCCCAAAACTGCAAATTTCTGTAATAGAAGCTATGCATATTTTTTAGACTAATAAGTCTATTAATATCAGAGATATGACCCTATATGCAAGCCATCAAACACCTTTGCAGCAGTTTGACGTTACGGAACCATGGCATGACAATTTACTAGACTAGACGGTCTAGTTTATATATAGAATCTGAATCTGAACGGTAATCCGTGCGTGAAAATCAAAACAAAAACCCGAGTGACGATAGCAGGACACATGAGTGCACGACACAAAAATATAATTAAAGCTGCCAGCATTCTGGCAACCATTGGCCTGTTCAGCAGCCTTGTCGCTGCCCGTATAACGGCGCAGACCATTCAGGAACCGGGAGCCAGCCGCGCCCTTCCCGTTCGCACCACTGAAGTCGTCCTTGAGCAAGGGTATCATGCAAGGCGCACCTTTACAGGTCGAGCCACTCCCGGCCGCATCAGTCAGGTAGCCTTTGAACTGGGTGGCACGGTGGAAGCTATTCACGTTGATCTTGGACATCACGTTAATGGTGGCGAAAAACTGGCAAACTTGGATACGGCTCGACTAAAGGCTCAAAAAGCCCAGCTTGTTGCGCAACGTGAAGAAATCAGTGCGCGCCTGGATTTGGCTGAACGCACGCTGAAACGCGCCAAGGAAACATATAGCCAGGGGCACGCCTCCGCGCAGCGACTGGATGAGGCTGAGGCCAATGCCATTTCGCTGCGCGCCAACATCAAACAGCTTCAGGCAGCCATAGCTGCTGTTGATGTAGACTTAGGCAAATCTGAGATCACCGCGCCCTTCGGCGGCGTCATCACCGCCCGCCTTCTGGATGAAGGCACTGTCGTTGCGGCAGGCACCCGCATTTTGGAAGTTTCCGAAATTGACCGAATGGAAGCCCACATCGGCATGCCACCTGAATATGCTGAAGCCGTTCAAAACGGAGCCCCCGTGGAGCTCCGCGGTGGTCGGCGCGGCATTATCAAAGGCGCCAGTCTACGCTCTGTTATCCCAGCTATTGAAGGCCAAACAAGAACCATGAAGGTCACCTTCAACCTGCCGGAAGACACCGCAGCACGCGGTGAACTTATCACCGCAGTGGTGCAAGACTGGCAGGAAATGCAGGGCGCATGGCTGCCGCTTCGCGCCCTATCGTCAGATGTGCGCGGCCTGTGGCGTGTATACAAAATCGTCGATGGGCCGGATGGTCCAAGGGTACGGTTCGAGAATGTTCAAATTCTCTATACCGACGCCAATCGTGTGTTTGTAACCGGCACGATCTCCAACGGTGATCGCGTAATTGCTGACGGCATTGACAGGCTCGCGCCCGGCCAGCGGGTTACAATTCTTCCCGCCAAGTCTGAAACGCACGGCTAGGGGAAAACGCATGAGAGGCTCCCTTTATAACCACCCGCGTGTTGTGTGGCTGATCCTATTGCTGATCGTCGTTGCAGGCTTCAACAGTTTCTACACTATGCCACGTCTGGAAGATCCGCATATGGAAAGCCGGATCATTCAGGTTACAACCTTCTATCCGGGTGCAGACGCCGAACGGGTCGAGGCTGAAATTTCCGAGAAAATCGAGCGTAAGGTGCGCGAGGTTCCCGAAGTAAAAGAGGTATGGAGCACATCCAACCCAGGCATTTCCCTGATTACAGTTGAACTGGAAGACCGGGTAGACAACGCCAAGCCCATTACCGCCCGCCTGCGAGACAAGGTGGCGGAAGTCACCGATCTGCCCGCAGGTTCCTCTGCGCCTGATTTTTCTGATACGCGCATCTATGCCCACTCAGCCATTATGGCCCTAACGTGGCACGCTGATGCCCCTATCAACTATGCCATTTTGGGCCGCCATGCCCGTGAGATTGAAAGCCAGATCCGGAACCTTTCCGGCACTGACTTTGTCGATGTTCTGGGCCTGCCACAGGAAGAAATTCGGGTCAGCATTGACGATGCAGAGCTTGCATCCTATGGCCTGACAATGGAGGACGTGGCCGCCCGCATTCGCGGCTCCGACGCCCGCGGGGCCGCTGGCGTAGTGTCCGACGACAAGAACCGCATGGTTGTGCAGGTATCAGGTGCACTGGATAGCCTTGACCGTATCCGCCGCATCCCTATCGGACTTGACCAATCAGGCGCAAGCCTTCGCCTTGGTGATATTGCCAAAGTGGAACGCGGCTTTGAAAACCCACCAAGCAGGCTGACCTACCTGAATGGCCATTACGGCGTCGTTATTGCTGCTCGTATGTTTGAGAATTACCGCATTGACGCATGGTCAAAGCAAGTCGGCGGCCTGCTGGAAGACTTTGAAAAGACCCTGCCGTCAAGCATTCATCTGAACCGAATTTTCGATCAGCGCGACTATGCCGACGAACGCCTGCATGACCTGATGGGCAACCTGGCGGAAGGAGCACTTGTTGTGCTGGTGGTGCTTCTTGTCTCCCTTGGTTGGCGCGCCTCCCTTGTTTCAGCATCCATTTTGCCGCTCACCCTTCTGGCTGCCCTGGCGATTACTGACATCTTCGGCCAAAGGATTGAGCAAGTGCTCGTAACCGGCCTGATTGTGGCGCTCGGCATCATGGTAGACAACGCGATCGTTATCACCGATGAGATCCAACACCTTCGCCTACACGGCGAGAGGCGCTCTGTCGCCGTAGCCAAAACTGTGCGCAAACTATGGCTCCCACTGCTGGGCTCCACGCTCACTACTATTATCGCCTTCATGCCGCTTGTGCTGATGCCAGGCAATGCTGGGGATTTCCTTGTTGGTGTGCCAGCAGCCGTCATTGCATCGCTGATCGCGTCCTACATTATTGCCTTCACCATTATCTCGGCCCTTGCTGGCCGCGTGGTTGAAGGCAAGAAGCCGGGAGCGGAGACACATGAACGGGTTTGGTGGCGCGATGGCATTCAGGGCAAGCGCGTTTCCAGCCTGTTCAAACGCAGTCTTCAGTGGTCTGTAAGGCGGCCACTGCGTTCCATGATCGTTGCGACAACCATCCCAATGCTCGGGTTCATTCTTGCTGGTCAGTTAACGGAGCAGTTCTTCCCAACAAGCGATAGAAACCAGTTCCGCATTCAGGTTTACATGCCTTCGCAAACCTCTATCGAGGAAACCCGCAAGGCTGCAGAGTTATTGGATACAGGCCTACGACAGAATGAAGGCGTTGAGAGCATTCACTGGTTTATCGGCACACGCCCTGCCAAATTCTATTACAGCATGACAGCAAGGAACGACGGCCTGACGAACGTGACAGAAGCCATCGTTACCGTGGAAAGCTTCGACCAAATTCCTGTCCTTGTACCCAAGCTGCAGCAAGAACTTCCCACTCTGCTACCTGAGGCAATGGTTCTTGTGCGCGAGTTTGGCACCGGGCCACCAATTGATGCGCCGCTTGAAGTGCGCATCGAAGGGCCAGACCTTGCGGTACTTGAACGCCTTGGCGAAGATATACGTGCCGTTGTCAGCAGGTTACCGAACGTAACCTTCACACGTACAACCCTGAAAGCTGGGCGCCCCATGGTCAATGTGAAAGCACGTGAAGACGATGTGTCGGTAACGGGGCTTACGCTCAGTCAGGTAGAAGCACAGCTTCAGGCGCTTACGGGCGGCATCGTCGCCACCCAGCTTATTGAAGAAACCCAGCAGGTTCCCGTACGTCTTATCGCAGACAGGGCCAACTGGTCAGATATTTCTTCAATCGCAAATATGAGCCTGATTGGCCGCCCTATGGGCGCGGGCCAATCTGCCGCCCTCAGCGACCTGCCAGTTTCTGCCGTTGCCGATGTGGAACTGACCACGAAGGTTGGTACCATCAGTCACCATGACGGCGTGCGCATGAACAAGGTGCAAGCTTATCTGGATTTCGGCATTCTTCCGGGTGATGCCTTCAAAGCCCTCAAGAAAACCCTTGAAGGTGAAGAGCTGAATGTACCGCCCGGCTACAAGATTGAATTCGGTGGCGAGACAGAAAAGCGTAACGAAGCCATGACCAAGCTGTTCGGCACGGTGGGCCTGCTTCTGGTTCTGATGTTGCTGGCGATCGTGCTTACATTCAACAGCTTCCGCATGGCTATTATCACTTTTGTGGCAGCTGTGCAGGCCGCAGGCCTTGGGCTGTTTTCCTTGTGGTTCTTCAATTTTCCGCTCAGCTTCGTGGTGATTTTCGGCTTGATGGGGCTTGTGGGCCTTGCCATTAACGCGACCATCGTGATCCAGTCTGAACTGCGCGGTATGAAGGATGCTCGCGCGGGCAACGCTGACGCTGTCGTAGAAGGCGTAATGAAAACCGGACGTCACATCGTATCCACCACCATCACCACAGTTGGTGGTTTCACGCCGCTTATTCTGGCTGGCGGTGCCTTCTGGCCGCCCTTTGCAGTGGCAATCGCAGGTGGGGCCTTCCTATCAATGATCGTCAGCTTCTATTTCGCGCCTGCCGCGTTTTTGTGGATCACCCGTTACAAGCCGGTGACCGCACCAGGAGGAGAGCAATCCCCGGTGCCCACCACCACCGCAGACAACACTGCTTAAACAAAACAAAAGGCCGGAAGCAAAGATGCCTCCGGCCCCATTATTTTTTTCCGTCACCCACTAATCTAATCAAGTAGTGGCGCCATCAAGGCCAAAGCAAGGGCTTGATTGTCGTCATCTTCCATGGCTTCAACAACCTGACGCGCCAGATATAGGTCACTATTGCCCAACGCTCCTTCAAGAAGTGTCAGGCGCACAATGTCTCGCTCATAGGCGCCTTGAAGTTCATCGATCTCTCCCAAAACCTCGCGAACCTGTGCTGCAAAGATACTTTGATCACTGCTTGTTCTCAATGAAGCCAGATACTGAGCCTTTTCATCAACAGCAGTGAAATACTCCAGCCGACCAAGGGCACTTTCAAGATCACCGCGCGCTGCCTCAATAACGCCAACCTTCTTGGCGAAATCCGCAAGCGCCATATTGTTCCGCAAACGCCCACCATGCAGCAAGGCAAGTTCATAACTTTCATTTACAAAGGCGGGATCCATGCCCGCATCAAACATGCTGCGCGCTCGCTGTGCCGTTACTTCCGCACGACTTCCCAGGCCAACAACACCGGAAAACAGTTCATCGGCCTCAGCCAGATAGGCATTCCGATCACCAGGCCGCGACATATGATTGGCAATAATCGCCAACTGTATGAGCCCCTGATATTTCTGCGCAACACGATCAAGGCCGCGTACTTTTGCTTCCAACGCCGCCAAATCAATGGTGGCAACAGCTTCCCTTGGTGCCCGTCCGAGAAGCGCCATTTCCCGCCAGAAAGCCTTCACCTGATTAGCCATCTGCCCAAGGGCCACCCGTGCATCAGCGAGCTTGCCAGCAGATATCGCCTCTTCAGCAATCTCCGCTAGAACAGAATCCTTAATACCGTCATTCTGAAGCTCTTCTGAAAGAGCCAGCGCGCCAGCCACATCCCCTGCACGCGCCAGAAGCGGTGCGATTTCAGTGATCTTCTCTTGCGT
>JABXIV010000236.1 GCA_013372925.1 Alphaproteobacteria bacterium | reverse complement strand
TTTAAACTGTTAGTATTTGTCTTGTGTCTTAGTGTGCAGGATGCATCGCATCATGCAGGTAGATACAGGACAGAATGGCGAAAACGTAGGCCTGCAGGAAAGCCACCAGGATTTCCAGCCCCGTCAGGAAAATGTTGAAAGCAAATGGCAGCACAGCAGCAGCTTGGCCGGCAAAGCCGATTGCGCCAAGGCTGATGATGAAACCAGCAAATACTTTCATCATGATGTGGCCCGCCAGCATGTTGGCAAACAGACGAACCGAAAGGCTGATCGGGCGTGTGAAGTAAGACATTACTTCGATTGGCACGATCAGAATATACAGCGGCGCTGGAACACCAGATGGCGCGAAGAGCTTCAGGAAGCCCAGGCCATGCTTAGCGAAACCGATCAGCGTCACGCCAATGAAAACAACTGCAGCAAGTGCGAAAGTCACAATGATGTGGCTTGTCGTTGTAAAGCTGTACGGGATCATGCCCGCCAGGTTGCTTCCAAGAATGAACATGAAGAGCGTGAAGATAAACGGGAAATATTGCTTCCCTTCACGTCCCACATTTTCTTTCACCATATTGGCAATAAATTCGTAGGCCATTTCAACCATGGCCTGCCAGCGACCGGGCACAAGCGCATTCTTGCGCATACCACCAACCAGGAAAAAGGTCAGTGCGGTTACAACGATCACCATCCAAAGGGAACTGTTGGTAAAGGAAACATCAAACCCCGCAACTTCCATTTCTGCGTAAGGTTTGATCTCAAACTGCTCAAGAGGTCCTGCCACGGCTACCATCTCTTTATTTGTGCAACCCGCTTTATGCGGATCGCGGTCAATCTTTATCCGCCTTATCAGCCTGCCCTTGCAGGCCACTCTCAGCTTCGGCCTGCATTTTATTGGCTTCCCGAACGACGTTCCGGATGCCCGCGGCAAAACCGAGAAACAAAAAGGCAATCAAAAACCCAGGGGAAGTATCGAGCCATCCATCCAGATTCACGCCAATGACCAGGCCAACGCCCACACCAGCAACCAGATCGATACCCATCCTGAAAGCTCTACCCATCGGAGATGGCCGGTCTTCGACCTTACCTCCCAGAGCCTTCTGTCGGGCTTGGCTCAATCGCTCGTCCAGCGCCTTTAGCTTCGGGTCATCTTCAAAGTTACCCATCGCCTTGGCCCCTAAACCCCGCGTTTGACCAACCTTTTTGCCGAGCAACTTTCGTTAAAAAAGAAGCCCGTAAAAGGCGCCTGCAACATAGTGAAGGCCCCATCCTGTGTCAAGGTCCAATGCAAATAAGTTAAGTGATTGAAATAAAAGATAATTTAAGAAAAACACGCCTAACTTGCGTCCCGCAATTCTTCTGCACGCTCCAAGTCAACTGAGACAAGGGTAGAGATTCCACGTTCAGCCATGGTCACCCCGAAGAGGCGCTTCATCCGTGCCATAGAGACCGCGTTGTGTGTCACGATCAGGAAGCGCGTATCAGTACGGTCGATCATTTCATCAAGCAGATTGCAGAATCGCTCCACGTTCGCGTCGTCAAGCGGCGCATCAACCTCATCAAGTACGCAGATTGGTGCCGGGTTTGTTATGAAGACTGCAAAAATCAGCGACAGTGCAGTCAGCGCCTGTTCGCCGCCAGACAACAACGAGAGCGCCTGAAGGCGCTTGCCTGGTGGGCTTGCGAAAATCTCAAGACCCGCATCCAGCGGATCATCAGATTCGGTTAACTCAAGATGCGCCTCGCCTCCACCAAAGAGGCTTTTGAAAAGCTCACCGAAGTGGTTGTTCACAATATCGAACGCTTTCAACAGCCGTTCACGGCCTTCTCTGTTCAGGCTGCCAATCGCCTGCCTCAACCGTGCTATGGCATTCTCAAGGTCTGAACGTTCAGAAACCAAATGCGTGAGCTGTTCATCAATTTCTGTCAGCTCTTCGTCAGCCCGCAGGTTGACTGCGCCCAGGCGGTCCCGTTCACGCTTCAGTTTCTCTAGTTTACTTTCGAGAACCATCACTTCAGGCAGGCTATCGCTTGTCTCCAGGCCCACTTTCTCAAGAAGCTGAATGGGAGCACATTCGAATCGTTCGCCAATCTGTGAAGCTATATCTTTCCGGCGCGCAACGGCATTCTCAACGGCAGCGTCCGCCCGGATCTGACGTTCACGCGCCTCCGCCTGCGCTTCCTGAATTTCCTTCAGCGCTTTGTCTTTCTCAGCAAGCTGCGCCTCAGCGCTTATCAGCTTGTCGCTACTCCCCTTCCTAGCAACTTCCGCCTTCTCAAGCTCAGTGAGAAGGGCCTGCCTGCGATTTTCCAGATCCTCAGGGCTGGCTTCCGCGGCCGCCAGTTGGCGCTCGGTTTCCAGCTGGCGATCATCAAGTGCTTTCAGTTGTTTATCTGTACTGTTGACCCTGAGCTGCCATGCGCCTGATTCGGTTTTTATAGCATTCAATCGGTCATTCCGGCTTTCCGCCTCACGCCGAAGGCTATCATATGCAGCACGGGCAGCACTCAGCTCCGCCCTCAACCCTTCAACCTTTGCCCGAGCTTCCTGAAGCTCAGTCTCAAGTTTCGTATTTTCGGGCAAACCGGCCAGTTTCTCGTCGATTGCTGCCTGCCGGTCGTTGGTCTCTGCCTCTTCCTGCGCCAGTCGCGCCAAACTGTCTTTCAGCAAGTTGACCTTGCTGGCCCGCCGACTGGCTTCCTGCTCAGCAGCCACAAGCGCACGACGAGCTTCAGCCAACGCCTTCTCGGCATCCTGACGAATTTGCCTTTGCGCCTGCTCCGCTTCGCGTGCCTTTTGGTGAGCCTCAGAAGCATGTCCGGCCGCCTCTATGGCATCAGCCGCCTTTTTTCTCGCTTGTTCTTCGGTTGCCTTCAGCCGTTCAAGGCGATTCAGGCGCTCAAGCCGCACAGCGGCTTCACTCGGTGCACCTGCTTTCTGAACGTAGCCATCCCAGCGCCAAAGGCTACCGTCTTTATCGACAAGGCACTGCCCCGGCTGCAACTGGGCCTGCAAAACAGAACCATCTGTGCCCTCATCCAACACTGCAGTATAAGCCACGCGCCGACCCAGTTCCGCCGGAGCTTGGAGCACTTCAGCGAGAGGTGTAGCCCCCACAGGCCAGGTTGCAGCTTCCAAAGCTGGTTGTTTGGTCCAATAGCGTTTAGCTGATTCGCTTAAACCGGCTTCTGCCTCTTCCCCAAGCGCAGCGCCCACGGCAACCTCATAACCTGCCTTGGCCTTCAAGGCGTTTGAAACAGGCTGATCTTCCTCACCGCTTGCCTCTTCAAGCATTCGCTGAAGGTTTTGCACTTCAGCTAGAACCGACTTGTGTACGCCTTCAGCTTCGGCCTTGGCTGCATCGGCTTCATTCCGGCGATTTCGGGCATCAAGTGTTGCAGATTCGGCAACCTGCAGACTTTCCGCAACCTTGCCGAGCCGTTCCTCTTCTTGGCCGACAGCATCTTCAGCAGCTTTGTGAGCGGCAAGAATATCATCTTCAGCAGTCAGCGCATCCAGTTCGCCTTTAAGGCGGGTCTGTTCTGACCGCAACTGATCGCCCCGCCGGGCAATTGCAAGCTTGTCACTCTCCAGGCTGGATCGACGGGCGCGAGACTGAGCGGCCTGTTCGCTAATCTGGTCATATGCAGCTTCGGCATCTGATGCGGCTCGAGTTGCAGCATCAAGCTTCTCGCGCGCCTGCACTTCATTGTCTTTTTCAGCGTCTCGTGCTGCCTCCAGGCGCTTTTGTTCTATCAATAATCGATCAAGGGCGGCCCTGGCATCCTTTGCAATTTCAGTTTCGCGTTCTCTATCTGCTGTTATCTGCTCTAGGGTTTGCCTAAGGGTAAGCGCTGTTTGCTTGCGTCGTGCGCTTTCCTGTTCGAGGTTTTCGCGTTCTATTGAAAGTCTCTGTAACTTGGCGGCAGCAGAGGCGTCAGCCTCCCTGAGGGGCGGCAACATCGCCGCGACTTCTGCCTGTTCTTTTGCAAGACCTGCGACTTTCTGTTCAATTTCCGCCGCCGTCTTTTCCGAGGTACGCAAAGACCGCTCCAGATTGATCACTTCCTCTGCAGCTTGGCTCCAGCGCAGGTACATCAAGCTGGCTTCTGCCTGACGAATATCGCCAGAGATTGTCCGGTAACGCACAGCTTGCTTGGCTTGACGTTTCAAGCTCTGGGTCTGGTTTTCCATCGCCTGGATAACATCTTGCAGCCGTGTCAGGTTGCCTTCCGCCCCGCGAAGCCTGCTTTCAGCCTCTTTCCGCCGCGTATGCAAGCCGGAGATACCGGCTGCTTCCTCAAGGATTGCGCGCCTGTCCTGCGGCTTGGCGTTAATCAGCGCTCCAATACGGCCCTGGCTGACAAGTGCGGGAGAATGAGCCCCTGTTGCTGCGTCAGCAAACAGGAGCTGCACATCTTTTTGACGCACATCCTTGCCATTGATGCGATATGCGGAGCCTGATTCACGCTCGATACGACGCGTTACTTCGATGAAATCTTCGTCATTATATTCGGCCGGGGCTGAGCGGTCCTGATTATCGATTACCAGGGTAACTTCAGCCATATTTCTTGGTGGACGCTTGTCTGTGCCTGCGAAAATGACATCATCCATGCCAGAGCCACGAAGGCTCTTTGCCCGGTTTTCGCCCATAACCCAACGGATTGCTTCAAGAAGATTGGATTTACCACAGCCGTTAGGGCCCACAACGCCAGTCAGGCCGCGCTCGATATGAAGCTCGGTCGGATCGACGAAGGATTTGAACCCCGATAATCGCAGACGCGAAAAACGCATGGCTGCGCCCTACTCCCCCTGTTTCAAAACTGAAGGCGGCTCCATTCCCCAAGGAAGCCGCCCCGATCTTTGCGCTGCTTAATTCACAGCCGCCGCAATTCCTTCCAAGATCTCTTCATGAGTACGGAATTCAAGTTGTTTTCCGTTCACAATGAAGCTTGGCGTGGAATTGATGTCATATTCTTTCTGGCCATCCATAGTCATCTGCATCAGATGCTTGAGCATGTCTTCGTTCGACACACAGCGATCAAACTGCGTACGGCTAATTCCTGCACGGCGCGCCAATGATGCAAGCTCGTCAAGCGGGCTTTCAGAACGGGCCCAGTCATATTGGCGCGCGAAAAACACCTTCATCAGCTTCTTTGTTGTTTCATCATTGCCACAACGTGCCGCAGCCGACGCTGCAATATCGACACGGTTCATGATGAAATTGCGGTATACCAGCTTGGCCTTGCCCGTATCCAGGAACTGTTCCTTCACTTTTGGGAAAGTCTCAACCGCAAATCTTGCGCAGTGAGGACACGTCAGGGACGCATATTCGATAATGGTAACCGGAGCGTTAGGATCACCGTAAACCAAGTCACCCCAGGTTCCTTCGGTTTTGGAAGCTACATCGACGGCCTCTGTTTGTACTGCTGGTTCCGCTGTGTGCGCAGCATCCTGAGCATCGCTCTGGTCACCGCTCTCACCACAGGCGGCAAGCAACATTGCTGCCCCTAGGGTGGCCGCGAACCGAAGTTTTGAAACGTAGCTCTTGTGCATTAATTCATCCCCACTACTAGATATTGTGTTTACATTGCTTGAAAGGCGCTGACGAGTCTTTTTTGCGCCCTGAGTTATGAATCGCCTTAGCCTTCAGCGTCCACTGCTGCTTTGATGGCTTCAAACGAATAATTCTGAAGATGCTTTCCATTCACCAGAAAAAAAGGAATGCGCTCAATTTGGTATGTTTTGATACCATCTTGTGTCACCTCAATCAGGTGGGTTTGCACTTCCTGATCAGACATACAGCGCCCGACTTCGGCGCGGGAAACACCATGCTCTTCCGCAATTGAGGCAATGACTTCGTATGGATTGCTTGCCCGCATCCAGTCTTCCTGCCTACTGAAATAATCATGCAAAAGCGCCTTCGTTACATTCACATCACTGGTGCACCGGCTAATCGACGCAACTGCGATATCATAGCGGTCACGGACAAAATTCCTGAAAACAAAGCGAACCTTGCCAGTATCAACCAGCTCCTTCTTCACTTGTGGGAAAATATCGCCGCCAAAGTGGCCACAGTGTGGGCATGTCATTGAACCATATTCAATGATTTCAACAGGCGCTGTAGCAGAACCGTATACGATATCGCCTTTCAAAAAGGCACCTTTGGCTGCATCCTGTCCAGACACTGGTAATGCAAGGCCCAACGATACGAACGCGACGAAAATTAGCTTTTTAGGAAACATAGCTCCCCCGTTTCCTTCCTCAATCCCGTTTCTTCCCTGATGCCCCTGAGGTTCTGGCACCTGAAAGCACATATTCACCTAGGCTTTTAACGGCTTCTTGAAGCGGGCTCAACTGTCCTTCACCGACAATTGACTTCAGCTGCTCACTTTCTTGCTCACCAAGTGGGCCTTTTTCATAAGGCATCTGGCGCGGACGACGGCGCAGAGGGCCTTGTTTCACTTCAAGCTTGGCCACGGCTTGATAACCAAAGAAGCTGTTCACCATTTCCATGACACGTTGCGCCTTATGGCTAAGAAGTGGCGCAAAAGCGGATTCACAGCGGACAGTCAGCGTTGCCCCGAAACGCTCGCCTCTTGGAAAACGAAGACCAATCGGCACAGTGCTTTCCGCCAGTTCGGGGCCGACAATGTGGGCCCACCGTGTCACCACCTCGGCCTGCGCGAATCCTTTGGCCCGCAACGCCGATGATACCAAACCGGAAGCCACCCTTGAGGCCCGCGCGGTTTTGCGGTGCCTGAAGGTTTTCTTCTCTTTTGTGTCCGGCTTTTGTTTCGCCATTTGGCTTGCTCTCTGTGACAGTCTGTTTATGGTCGCCCATAAATATGGTGCCTCCATGGCATGCCGCCATGGCACGCATTAATCAAGGCCATAATGTAGAAACCGTTATAGCATGAATGAGACAGCAAAAAATCTTCTTGATTGGTACGACACCAACCGCCGTGACCTGCCTTGGCGGGCCGCCCCTGGCACAAAACCCGAACCTTATCATGTTTGGTTGTCTGAGATCATGCTGCAACAAACTACGGTGGCAACGGTTAAAGGCTATTTCGAAAAATTCCTGAAACGTTGGCCCACGGTAGAAGCTCTGGCGAATGCAAAGCAAGAAGATGTTCTTCAGGAATGGGCTGGCCTTGGGTATTATGCGCGCGCCAGAAACCTGCACAAATGTGCACAAGAGGTCGCCCATAGCATGAAGGGCGAATTCCCATCGACGGAAGTAGCACTAAAGAACCTTCCCGGGATTGGGGATTATACTGGCGCCGCCATCGCAGCTATTGCCTTTGACGAACCAGCAGCAGTTGTTGACGGAAACGTTGAACGGGTTGTGAGCCGCCTTTTCAGGGTGAGCGAAGCGTTGCCCGGCGCCAAGAAAACCATTAAAACACATACCGCTGCAATTACGCCTGACAAGCGCCCCGGCGACTTCGCACAGGCAATGATGGATCTTGGATCCGCGATATGTACGCCAAAGGCACCCAAATGCCTTCTATGCCCAATCCGGGTTAGCTGTGCCGCCCACGCCCATTTCGATATGGAACGTTTCCCCATCAAAGCACCGAAAAAAAAGAAGCCGATCCGCCGCGCAATTTCTTTCTGGCTGGAACATGACGGCCATTTACTGCTAGAGCGGCGACCACAAAAGGGGTTGCTTGGCGGTATGCCAGGCCTGTTTTCGACACCTTGGGAAGAACGCGCCGAATTTCCTTCAAAAGAAGAATGGTTACAGCACCGCCCCAGTGAAGATTTTTGGAAACCCGTTGAAGGTAAAGCCAAACATACTTTCACGCACTTCCATCTGGAAACGCAACTTCTAGCCGCGAAATCAGATACCAAGCTCAACATCGAAAATGGCTTCTGGCACCCCATTGATGAATTAGCAGACGTTGGGCTGCCGACAGTATTTTGTAAAATAGCAGCCCTGAAAACATGAGCCCACCTTGTACGGAAACGAACACTAAACAAAAGAAAGTGTCCGATTTCGCACAGGCATATCAGCTCTTACAAATTCCATCCTGCATAAAACCCCCAAGCTTCTGCCGTTTTCTATAGTTGGCCCGCCATTTGCCTTGTACCTTGAAACAATCGCACAGCCCGGGTAGCAAAAATGTTTAAGAATTATCTGATCACCGCCTTCCGCAATCTTGCACGCCACAAGCTCTATAGCGCCATCAACATCGGTGGCTTGAGCATAGGCCTGGCGGCATGTATACTCATCTTCCTTTTCGTCCAAAACGAACTCTCCTATGACGAATGGATTCCCGAAAGCGAGCGCATTGTCCGCATGGAAGGTAAGTACAAAGGCGAGGCAGGAGAGCCAGATAATACGACGGCCTTGTCACCCGGCGCCCTGAGAGCACCACTTCAGGCCCGATTTGGCAGCATGATTGAATCCAGCGCGCGGCTCCTTACAGAAAATTTCCTGATCACCAAGGGCGACATGAAATATCTCGATCAGGTTAATCTGATTGATGAAGGATTTTTCGAGGTGCTTGACCTGCCGATGGTGGCCGGTGACCGCAGCCAAATGTTCAAGGACTATAAATCAGCCGTAATCAGTGAAAGAGCGGCAGAAAAATATTTCGGCACCACCGATCCGATCGGCCAAATCCTGGACTTCGATTTTGGCAATCTTGTTGTAAAGGTTGTCGCTGTAATGAAAAACCTGCCGGAAAATACTCACTTTGCCGGCGACATCTTCCTGCATTTCGACGAAAGCCGTTATGAGAGCCAGCCCTGGATCGCCAAGTTTTGGGTTTCATCAAACGTCTATACGTATTTGAAACTCCGAGACGCTTCTCAACGCACCGCGCTTGAGGCTGCCATTCCCCCATTCATGGATGAAAACGCCGTCTTGCACCCTTCATCACCACCTGACACAATCGCAAGTGAAGTATACAAAATCCGGCTGATGCCACTTAAAGACATTCACCTGCATTCCACAGGCCGCTTCCAGATGAAGCCATCCGGCGACATCCTTGTTGTCTATAGCTTTTCTGCAATTGCGGCCCTGATCCTTGTGATTGCTATCATCAACTTCACGAATCTCTCAACGGCTCGCGCCTCCCTTCGCGCAAGAGAAATTGCCCTAAGAAAAGTTGTCGGAGCATCACGCCGTCAAATTATCGCACAGCTTCTGGGGGAAACGTTCCTGACCACACTGATCGCTCTTTTGATTGCCTTCACACTGGTTGAAATTTCGCTGCCGTGGTTCAACGAGTTTGTCGCGAAACTGTTGAGCCTGAACACTTTCAGCGACCCATTCGTTCAAGCTGGGCTAGCAGCTGTTGTAGCAGTAATCGTTCTTGGTGCCGGCTTCCAGCCTGCGGCCAAGATGTCAGGCTTCCGCCCTGGCCTCGTGCTGCACTCCAGTAGCGCCGCGAAAGCCACCTCGGCGCGCATGCGGCAAACCCTAACCACGCTGCAATTTACGATTTCAATCGGCCTGATGATTGCCACCACCGTGATCTACAGCCAGATTAAATTTGCCCAATCAATGGAGCGCGGCCTCGACATCAACAACAAGCTAACGCTTACTAACATGAACTATGGCCCCGTAGGTGATCTTGCCAAAACAGTGCAACAGGAAATTGAACGATTACCTGGTGTTAACAAGACAGCCTTTTCACAGCGGAACTTGCCCCTCGTTGGCTATTGGGATTGGCCCATCAAAGTTGATATGGGTGGCTATACAGAAGTAAAAGATACTGAGGTAATTCCGGCTGACCACAAATTCCTGGAAGTTTACGGCGCTGAATTGATTGCTGGACGCTTCTTCTCGGAAGACTATCAAGCTGACCTGTTTCAAGAGCCAATCAATGAAGGCGGCATGGCCCGCCAGACTGCGATCATTAGTGAAAAGACCGTTTCATACTATGGCTTTTCCTCGCCCGAGGACGCTGTTGGCCAAACCATATTCATTGAAAACCTGACAGGCACAACCGTTGCCATGGAAATTGTTGGTGTCGTTAAGGATATGAACCTGCGTTCGGCCCGGGATACCTTCGATCCTTTGATGTTCATTGTTCAAACTGAAAACAGCTGGGCACTGAACATAGACATGCAAGCCAATCAGGTTCCAGAAACACTGCAACAGATTGATGCGATCTGGAACCGTCTGGTGCCACAATTCCCTCTCAACAGGTCTTTCGTAGCCGATGACTTGGAAGTCTACTATCAGGCGGACAAGCAACGAGCCGATATCTTTGCATCCTTCTCTATTTTTGCAATTTTAGTTTCTTGTCTGGGGCTATATGGCCTTGCTGCCTTCACTGCAGAGCAACGCACTAAAGAAATTGGCGTTCGCAAAGTGCTTGGCGCCAAGATCACTGACATCGTCACGTTGCTCACACTGCAATTCTCAAAGCCTGTCTTGATGGCAAACCTTATCGCATGGCCTGTCGCATGGTACTTTTCCTCCCGTTGGCTGGAAGGCTTTGCGTTCCGTATTGACCTTACAGTAGTACCCTTCATTACAGCAGGGGGCCTTGCCCTGCTCATCGCCTGCTTGACCGTCGCGGGGCATGCATTCCGCAGTGCAAAAGCCTCGCCGATCATCGCCCTTCGCCACGAATAAAGGCCACAAAGACAAAAAAGGGGCGGTTATCAACCGCCCCATCCATATTTATATATGACGAAGTGCTATTCCTGAGGCAATCCAAGTTGCTCCCTCACTTTCGGCTCAAGGCCCGTCAATCCCGCAGACTTACCAAACGCTAGGGCTTCTTCAGCCGACTTCCCTTCAACGAAGTAGGCGCGAAGAGCCAGCAAAGCACCGGCCCGATTGCCACTGCCACAATGAAGAAGCGTTTCACCACCCGCCTCTTTCAGCAGTTGATCGAGCATCCTGGCATTGGCTTCGGTAATCCCGTCCGCTGAGGAAATAGGCAAATGGAAATAGCTCAGGCCCGCGGCCTGGGCCGCTTCTTCCTCGTTCATCAGTACAGCCATCATTTCTACTGACTGCCGTAGGTTGATAACTGCTTTGATGCCCTGCTCCTTCAGCTTCAGCAGGTCGGTTTGCGATGGCTGCCCCCCCGTAACAAGCCCTTCAGCCGGGATGCGCGGGTTCTTCATATCCAATTCTTTGGGAAGCTCATCTGCTAAAACACTGCAAGACAGCACCAATATCAAAAGCATCGACGTAGCGACAAAACGTACCACAGTTACCTCCTGTAAAGATTTCACACATCATCGCGCCGGACCCAAGAGATGTCTATAGCACAAAAGCTATAAAAACAGGCGCTGTCCGGGCAGGACAGCGCCTTGGACGAAAGCACAGACGGGCATCTGCGCCTCCGGAGGTAACTTGTTTTAAATTAGTTCATTTCAGCACGTACCTGTTGGCGGAAGAAATCGATTGGCAGGAGTTCGCCTTTCTGCTCAACGTGCCAGAAGGTCCAGCCATTACATGCTGGCGCGCCCTGTACACTGGCGCCTACCTTATGGATTGAACCCTTTTCCATATCCGTAATAAGCGTGCCGTCCGTACGCACACGCGCAGTGTATTTGCGCTTGCAGTCATACAGCGTCGTACCTGGTTCAATCATGCCGCGCTCAACGATAGAACCGAATGGCACACGCGGTTGCGCACGCTTGCTTTGCGTAAAACCGAGTGTCTCATCATCCAGCTTCTTCACTGAACTGAGGCGCTCTAGCGCAACCTTGATGTAATCGTCTTCACGCTCAATACCAATGAAATCGCGGCCAAGTTTCTTGGCAACCGCCCCAGTGGTGCCCGTACCAAAGAATGGATCCAGCACGACATCGCCAGGTTTCGTGGAAGACATCAGCACACGATACAGCAGTGACTCAGGTTTTTGCGTGGCGTGGGCTTTTTTGTCACCTGATTTCAGGCGTTCCTTGCCTGAGCAAATCGGCAGCACCCAGTCAGACCGCATCTGCGTATCGTCATTCATCGCCTTCATGGCATCATAGTTAAAGGTATAGCCGCCTTTGTCTGCAGACTTGGCCGCCCAGATCAGCGTCTCATGCGCATTGGTGAAGCGCGTGCCACGGAAATTCGGCATAGGATTGGACTTGCGCCAGATCACATCGTTCAGCACCCAATATTCCAGGTTCTGAAGCGCTGTGCCGACACGGAAAATGTTATGATAGGAACCGATCACCCAGATGGTGCCAGTGTCCTTGAGGACACGGCGCGCGGCCTGCAGCCAACGATAGGTAAATTCATCATAGGCACTGAAGCTGGAAAACTTGTCCCATGCGTCATGCACGCCATCCACCTTGCTGTTGTCAGGGCGAGAAAGCGTTTCCTTGAGCTGCATATTGTATGGAGGATCAGCAAAGATCACATCAACCGATTTCTCGGGCAGCGAGTTCATCACTTCAATACAGTCACCCTGAACAATTTTGTTCAAAGGCAACGAAAGGGTCGCCGACCCCTTACGGGTCGCGTTCTTAGCGTCAGCCATCAATTTTCTCCGTCCCGGCTTCTTAGCCAAACCGCTGAAAAGGCTCTTTTTCGAGCTTAATTTTTTAAATTTTTCAGCGAAATATGAGACAGATCATGAGTCGTTAACGAATCGGTGTCAAGCGATTCTTATATAGGAATCATGCATTTATAAGCTATTCTTCATTCAAAACCTGCCGAATCGGAGCAAATGAACGACGATGATGTCGAGTCGCACCCACAAGCTTTAGTGCAGCCAGATGTTTCGCAACACCATATCCTGCGTTTTGAGCCCAACCATAATCTGGAAACTCTTCGTGCAGTTTTTTCATCAACTCATCACGAAAAACTTTTGCGATAATCGACGCTGCAGCGATTGAAAGGGAGCGACCATCACCCTTGATGAGGGTTCTTGTTGGCAAATCAAGGCCTGGATCACGATTGCCGTCCACGAGAGCCCCTTGTGGCTTCATTTGTAGCCCGGCAACCGCCCGCCTCATTGCAAGCATAGACGCCTGCAGAATGTTGATTTGGTCTATCTCTTCAACAGTTGCCTCTGCAATCGATACGGCCAGCGCCTTTTCCTGAATCTCGCCATAAAGAAACTGTCGTTTCTTTTCTGATAGTTTCTTGCTGTCGTCTAGGCCCTCTGGAATATCGTCTGGGTTCAGAACAACCGCCGCAGCAACAACCGGCCCAGCCAAAGGGCCTCGCCCTACTTCATCAACGCCGCAAACGGGGCCGCCATTTGAGGCAATCATTTCCGCCTCTGCACTCCAGTCCGGTCGAGGCTTCATATCAATGCCCGCTGCATCAAACAAATCAGTCATAAGTTTCGTTTCCTCGCGGCAATGAAAAATCAACCGGCGTACATCAGCCTGCAACATGACAATGCCATGTCGAGGCGCTATCATCAAAGTGCTGCAATGGAACAAGTGATGCACCAGATTGTCAAATCCTTCCACGACTATTGGACATCCCTTAAGGGAGAGGGTGATGTCCCCCTATTTCTTGATTTTAATATTGCCGAGGTTCCGACAGAAGCCGTCCCCTATCTGTCGCTGATACAAGTGGAGGAAAATCCGCGCCGCTTCAAATACCGCCTGGCAGGCACATCTATCGCTGCAGCCTATAGCGAGGATATCAGCGGAAAATACCTTGATGAGCTTGATATGGGGGGCAACCAAAAGCGTTACCTGGAAGATTTCAATCGCGTTGTAGACAGTCGCACAACAAACAACCGACAGGAAAGCTATACGCTGGAAGACGGCACTCGTTATAGCTTCGAGGGGTGGCTCTTTCCCTTCGTGGGACTTGAGGGCAAGGTGTCCCGCATCGTCATTCTGGCTGTTGATAGTTATAACCGCCCTACATCAGCCGTACCGTGTTTTCTGTCCAGCCTATCCAAATAGAAAAACAGCGCCTCCGATTGGAGGCGCTGAGTGCTAGGGTAGGTTTAGGAAAGAAACGCAGAGCCCAAAAGAGGCTCAGCAAAACTGTTACTCAGTACAGAAAGGCTTGGTCGGGCCGGATGGGCTCTTGGGGCTAGGGTCAGGGGTATTGTCCACACCCGTCCCGACCGGAACCTGCTATCGCTTGAACGCTGTAACACACAGAGACTGTAAGCTTGGCGCAATAGCCGGTTCGTTGTTTGGGCCGCTTATGCTGCGAGCGGCACGCGTGCCAGCCTGGAGACGCGGCGCTGCCTGCGCCATGTACGACTAAGGGGTTGGCTTAAAAGGGAAGCGTCGACTTCTAGGGGGTGCCGCCGCGTATTCTGGAGACGCTGGGTCTCTACAAGAAGGTTCGTAAACATTTTATCCTCGCTGCTTTCGCATGTGTGCCGCTTATACTGTTTGGGGAGGCGGCGGTTCATAACACTGTCGTTCATGTAGCCTTGTTTGTTTGAGTCTTTGCTCTTGGCTACAGTCCTAATGTAGGGATGGGCATGGTCGGGTTCAATAGCACTGAACGCGTTTCTGGAACGCCTCACCGCAATTGCAGACATAATCATGTCACAATTGGTAATTGCACAGCTCTCGTGTTGGGTTTCTTCGCTGCAGTCAATGGCTTAGACGATAGAAGATTTCATCCTTGATCCACAAACGCTCTTTTCGCAATTCATCCACGCGGAATGTTATCTCACACTCACGACGCAATTCTGCTTCGCAAAGGTTCTGGTTCAAGGTGTTGTAGGCACGTGTCAGTTTATAAAACTGGTCATCAGAGCAAATCAGGCTCCAGAATTTATCTTCACGCCCTGGTATTTCTTCGAGCAAATCAAACGGTATATAGCGCATAACAACCCCCATTGGTTATGCGGGAGTTAATGCACCAAAACGCAAGAACCTACCTTGATGAAAATCAATTTATGCGTGAATTTAATATACTAATTAGTATTATTTACGAGCCATTGAAAAGTTGGCCCTTGAGAAAATGCCCACTGTGCGCCCTTACAAGAGGTAAGTACGCTGGTGCACAACGGGCATGATATTGGGTTGCGAGCCAATCAGGCTTTCAGCAGGCCGTAAATCTCATCCTTCAGCCGCATGCGCTCCTTCCGAAGGTCTTCTTCAGAAAACTGGGAAACATGCTCATCACCGTTTTCAATGCGATGGATCTCCCGATTTACAGAATGATACTTTTCCGACAGGGAACGAAAGTGAGCATTGCTCTCCTTCAATTCATGGATTTTGTCTTCAAACTCTGGGAACTCTTCTCTCAACTCGTGTGGAACGTGGCTCATATGCCAACTCCTTCTCGTTTTGTGTTGCCTCAGATTTATGACAGACCGACCAAGGAAGAATTGACCTCAATCAATCGGTTCAACTTTATTCATCCCCGTTTGGAAGTAGACGGTTTGCGGTTGCGTCCTCAACTTCTTCAACCGTCTTAAGTGCTCGCAACATCTGGTTCTTGCGCGTCTCAAGCTTGTCTATATGGTTTTCCATAGCTTTGACATTCTTGCTCATAGCTGCAATCTGTTCGCCATACCGCTCGAACTCATTTTTAACGGCCCCAAGCACTTTCCAAACCTCCTGCGCATGTTCCTGCATGGCCATCTGCTGGAAGCCCATACGGAAGGTAGTTAACAGCACCTGGAAGTTGGTTGGCCCTGTTACCGTTACATTAAATTCACGCTGCAAACTTTCAACAAACCCAGGAAGGCGCAGCATTTCTGCATACAAGCCTTCTGTGGGCAAGAATAGGATTGCTGAAGGTGTTGTGTGCGGTGGATTAATATATTTTTGCGCAATATCTTTTGCGAAACCCTTCACTCGATTTGCCAACAATTTCTGCGTTGCGGAAATCGCGTCTGTGTCGCCCGCCTCTACCGCCGTCAAAAGCCGCTCATAGTCCTCCGTCGGGAATTTAGCATCCACTGGCAGATAAACTTCAGCATCAGTGCCCGGCATGCGAATACCGAACTCCACATGCGTTCCTTTGCGCCCACAATCATAGTTGGCGACATACTGGTTTGGCGTGAGGATATCCTCAATCAACAGCTCCAGCTGCACTTCACCAAACGTACCCCTGGATTTCACATTTGTAAGAACGCGCTTCAGGTCGCCCACCCCCGTAGCCAGCGTCTGCATCTCGCCTAGGCCTTTGTGTACCTGCTCCAGGCGTTCGGACACTGTCTTGAAGCTTTCGCTTAGGCGTTTTTCCAGTGTGGACTGCAGCTTTTCATCCACAGTCCGCCGCATTTCATCGAGCTTCTGGCTATTTTCCTGCCGAAGCTCTTTCATCTTCTCGTCAAGCTTGTCGCGGAATTTTTGCTGATCTGAGGAATGGTCAGCACCAAGTTTTCGAACGGTCTCGCCGAGCGCGCTGATTGCCTTTGTAAGCTCTTCCCGGTTGCCGCGGAACTCCTCCCGAATGCCCTTTTCGCGTTCAGCCGCCTGTTCGTTCATAAAACGCATGCCGGCCTCAAGCTGCATCAGGTGGTTCTGCGTATCGCCACCTTCAAGTCTTGCCGACAAGGCCGAAACGCGCCGTACAAGAAAAACGACCGCCAGAAGCGATACAACAGCGACACCCAAAATGACCAAACTGACCGGATCCACAATCGTCCCCCGAAAGAAAAAACAAGCACATACCTCCCTACCCCAGCACCGGAATCCGCGCAACAACAGAAGCATATGAAAGCTGCCTTGACGCCTTGCGTGCCCTATGCTTTTTTTTGGATCAAAGACTGGCTTAAATCAACTTCCGTAGGGCATGTGCCAATCGGCGGGTCAGGCTTTCATGGAGTGTAAAATGCTGCCTCGGTTTGATGCGCGCACCTTTGATACAATCACCCCCGAAATGAAGACGGCTTTTAAACGAGACGGTGTTCTCGTTCTGGAAGACCTGATAAGCCCTACAACATGTGATCAGTTGCGTGCGCGCATGGATGAAATGGTTCAGAATTTCGACATCGAAGAACATCTGAGCGTCTTTTCCAGCAAGAATCGCAATCACGACCAGGACAGCTACTTTCTTGATTCCGGGCACAAAACCAGTTTCTTTTTCGAGGAAGAAGCCTTTGACAAGCATGGCAAGCTCACCCAGCCCCTGCCCCTCGCATTGAACAAGGTTGGGCATGCCATGCATGACCTTGACCCGACCTTTGATGCTTTCGCCCGTCAGCCCGCATTCAAGGCTATCTGTGAAGGCTTGGGGCAAAAGGAGCCGCTACCGCTGCAATCCATGTATATCTTCAAGCAACCGCACATCGGCGGCGAAGTTGTCTGCCACCAGGACGCCACATACTTGCGGACTGAGCCCGAGACATGCCTCGGTCTTTGGGTCGCGCTTGAGGACGCAACGGAAGAGAACGGCTGCTTATGGGGCATTCCGGGGGGCCACAAGTCTGGCGGTGTGCGGTCGATCTATTGCCGCAACACCGATGACGATGGCACCTATGTAAAAACGCTGGATGAAATGCCCTTTGAGGAAGATAAGAAAGTACCGCTTCCCGCCCGCAAGGGAACTGCGCTGGTATTTGGCGGGCTGTTCCCACATATGTCATCTGCAAACCGCTCTGACCGTTCCCGCCACGCCTATACCTTGCATGTAATTGATGGCGCAGCCCACTATCCATCTGACAATTGGTTGCGCCGACCCGAAAACTTACCCCTGAGAGGATTTGATACATGAAGCTTGTGATTATTGGTGGTGGTCATGCTGCTGCTCAGGTTGCCACCTCACTGAGGCAATATAAGTTTGACGGGCAAGCCGTTCTTGTAAGTGACGAGCCCACGGTTCCTTATCAGCGCCCACCGCTTTCAAAAGCCTATCTATCTGGCGATATTTCAGCGGAACGGCTACCTATCATCAGGGAACAAGCCTATGAGAGTGCAGGTATCACACTGAAACTTGGGTTACATGCTGATAGCATCGACCGGAACGCTAAAACCGTTACCCTCGCCGACGGTGATACACTTCCCTACGACAAGCTGATCCTTGCAACCGGGGGGCGCGCACGTCGCCTTAGTTGTCCGGGTGCCGAGCTAGCTGGCATTCATTATATCCGCACAATGGCAGATACCGATGCCATGCGCGGCGAGTTCGAGAACGCTGAAAAGCTTGTAGTTATCGGTGGTGGCTATATCGGGCTTGAAATCGCTGCTGTAGCCCGCAAGACTGGCAAAGCTGTTTCAGTGTTAGAAGCAACAGACCGCATTTTGGGCCGTGTTGTCGCCCCGGATGTGTCTGCGTTTTATACTGACCTGCACACTGCAGAAGGCGTTGAAATCCATACCAACAAATTGGTGACATCAATCGAAGGGACAGATCGGGCCAATGCGGTTCGCACTGAAGATGGCAGCCGATACGAAGCTGATATGGTCGTTGTGGGCATCGGCCTTATCCCCAACGCCGAGCTTGCCTCAGAAGCCGGCCTAGATACGACACCACTGGGCATCCAAGTAAACAGCCATTGCCAGACCAATGACCCTGACATTTATGCCGTGGGGGACGTAAGCTGGTTCCACCATCCTTTTTACGACCGCGATATGCGTATTGAATCGGTCCAGAACGCTGTCGATCAAGCAAAGGTGGCGGTTGACCACATCATGGGAAGCGACACTGACTATGACAGTTTGCCCTGGTTCTGGTCTGATCAATATGGCCTCAAACTGCAAATTGCCGGTCTGTCACAAGGGTATGACACGCTGGTCACCCGCGGAAACGCGGCAGAACGCTCTGTGGCCTTCTTTTATCTGAAAGACGGCAAGATGATTGCTGCAGACTGCATTGGCCGTATTGCAGAGTTCATGAACGCGAAAAAGCTGATAGCGGCGCAAACGCCGGTCACCGCAGATCAGCTTCTTGATGACAGGCCGTTCAAGGAAATAGCCGCCGACCTACTGGGATAAAACAAGGGGCCTTAAAGGCCCCTTTTCAAATAACTGGCTGTTATTGCAGAACCTTATCGATTGCGGCTTTCAATTCAGAAGATTCAGGCGTTACCTTGCTACGAAAATAGGCAACCGGATGGCCTTCTGTATCGATCAGATATTTATGAAAGTTCCATTGTGGACGGCTATCTTCGCCAAGTACGCCTGCCAGCCAATTATACAGTTCAGCCGTGCCTTCTTTCCCGTCCACGACCATTTTCTTGGTCATCGGGAAATCCACCTTGAAATTCACTTTGCAGAAATTCTTGATGTTGCGCTCTGAGCCTGGTTCCTGGTCACCAAAATCGTTCGCGGGCACGCCCAGAACGATCAGTCCTTTATCCCGATATTCATCCCAAAGGGCCTGCAAGCCTTTATATTGGGGGGTATAGCCACAATAGGAAGCCGTATTCACCAACAACACCGCTTTGCCTTTGAATTGATTAAGCGGCATGTCCTTATATTCAATTGAGGTCACATTAAAGTCGTACAAACTGTGTTCGCCATCACTGTAGACCGGTTGAATCCCAACAGCGGAAACAACAAGAAACATCATCAATGTAATAAATCGCATCATTCGCTCCCCTAAGCCTATGCTCTCTTATATCGCATACCTGTATCGTGCGAAAGCGCCCTGACACAAGTGTGATACTCCTGAGCAACCTGTTCCTTGAAATGGAACTGACGCACGCTACTTATTGCACGAACCCGATACGAGGAAATCTCTGGCCTGGATCAGGCCCAAGAATCGAAGGACCAAGTATGAGCGAGAGCGTTGCACCGCTTTTTAAGCCGTTCAAAAGCAAAAAGCTGGAACTAGACAACCGCATTGTCATGGCTCCCATGACCCGGACATTTTCGCCCGGAAATGTGCCGAATGACCTGAATGTGGAATATTACCGGAAGCGGGCCGCTGGCGGCGTTGGCTTGATCATCACCGAGGGCACCTGCGTTGGACATAAAGCCGCAAACGGCTACCCCAATGTGCCCTTCATCTACGGTGACGCCCCATTGGTTGGCTGGAAAAAGGTTGTCGATGCCGTTCATGCCGAAGGCGGCAAAATCATGCCACAGCTTTGGCATGTTGGTGCTTTGCGCCGCACGGGCGTAGAACCCGACCCTGAAGTACCCGGCTATGGCCCTTCCGGACTTGTTATGCCTGGCAAGAAGCGATGCCATGAAATGACAGAAAGTGACATCGCAGACGTTATAGCGGCTTTTGCAAAAGCGGCGGCTGACTCCAAGGCGATCGGTTTTGACGGCGTTGAGGTGCATGGCGCGCACGGCTATCTGGTGGACCAATTCTTCTGGGCTGGCCTGAAC
>JABXIV010000223.1 GCA_013372925.1 Alphaproteobacteria bacterium | reverse complement strand
TTCTTCAACAGCATCCTGCGTGGAGAACACAGTCTTCACGGAACCCTTGAAAATATCGTCCAGTTGCTGCAAGCGACGGATGGAACGGTCAAGGATTGTTACATCAGCACCCATTCCAACAGCCATGCGGGCTGCGTTCGTGCCGACAACACCGCCACCGATTACTGTAACCTTTGCAGGAGCAACGCCCGGTACGCCGCCAAGCAACATACCGCGACCGCCCTGGCTCATTTCAAGTGCATGCGCACCTGCCTGGATGGACATACGGCCAGCAACTTCTGACATTGGCGCAAGAAGAGGGAGGCCTCCAAAATCATCGGTAACAGTTTCATAGGCAATCGCAATGGCACCTGATTTAATCAGGCCCTGCGTTTGTTCAGGATCCGGAGCCAGGTGCAGATAAGTGTAAAGGATCTGGCCAGGGCGCAGCATTTCGCATTCAACAGCCTGGGGTTCTTTTACTTTTACGATCATGTCGGCTTTAGCAAAAATCTCGGCAGCCGTATCAATGATGGTTGCGCCAACAGCTTCATACATGTCGTTGGTGAAGCCGATTTCAAAGCCGGCGTTATTCTGAACGATCACCTCGTGGCCGTTTGCAATCAGCTCACGCACAGACGCAGGCGTCAGACCAACACGATACTCACGATTTTTGATTTCCTTAGGAACACCTACAAGCATTCTGCCCTCCTAAAAACTGGTTTTGCTTGTGCGGTAAGGGGTCGCCTGTCAGCCTTATCACCAGCCAATTCAGTCCCCTCACTTCTCTGGGCAGGAATTTACTCCAAAGGCGTTAGAATGTCCTTGCAAAGACATGCGATTTCACAGACTATTTTGCATGTTTATTGTGTAAATTATAATTTAAACGCAGGAATCTGCGAATGATTAAACTTGATAAGATTGATCGTGCCATTCTGGATGCGCTGCAGAACGATGGCCGTCTTTCAAATGTTGAACTTGCTGACAAGATCGGACTGTCTGAATCCGCCTGCCTAAGGCGCGTAAAGAATCTGGATGAAAAAGGCGTGATCATGCACTATGCCGCACACCTTAATGCCAGTGCTGTAGGCCTGCCCGGCACGGTGTTTGTCCGCATATCGCTTGAGGATCAGCAGGAAGAAAAGCTGCGCCGCTTTGAAGAGGCCGTGCGAAGCGTTTCTGAAGTGATGGAATGCTATTTGATGAGCGGTGACGTGGATTATATGATCCGCGTGGCCGTGAAGGACGCGCCCGATTATGAGCGCATCCATAACATCCTGACACGCCTGCCCGGTGTTGCCCGCGTGCACTCAAGCTTTGCCCTTAGGAATGTACTGAGACGGACACGGCTTCCCCTTAACCGTCCTGACTAGCAGCTCTCTTTTTAAATAGATTACCATAGGCCGCCACTATTGCCGCCCAGGCCTGCTGCGTTACAAACGGTTCCATTCTGGAGAGCTCAGCCGCATAGCGATATTTGGCCCTAGGAGGCGCACTAGCTTGCTGTTCAAGCCAATTTGCAACGAACAGCATACAAATATCCCTAAATTCAGCGGCAGTGACAGAAAACTTTGCCCCTGAACTCCTGTCTTTCAGCTGAAATCCCTGCCAACGCCCCAAATTATCGCCCAGTGACTGGCGCTCCATAATACAGAACAAATAGACCAGGCGTTCGGCTTTGCTGCCAATAGCCTTCTGAACTTCAGCTCGCATGGCAGCAGAGAGCTTTTTCAGGCGATAGCGCTCTGTTCCATAAATAGAGTGAAACAGGCCTGCAGCACATAGTGTCTTAGACGCACCCCATTCCTCAAGAAGACGGCGCGTTCCTGCCAAATGGTCCTGCAGATTTCGATCAAAATGCGGCAACTGATCCACCAACGCCTCGCCAAGTAAGGCCTCGGCATCGTTCCAATCAATCATTCCAACCTCCGGCAACCGTGTGCATCCATGCACTCTACCCAATGTCAGAAAGATTTTGCCAGTGGAATTAAAGCCAACCAGGAACCGGCAGGTTCTTGCTCCTCAAAAATTCAGGATTGAAGAGCTTCGACTGGTAGCGCAACCCACTATCACACAGAAGTGTAACGATCGTATGTCCCGGCCCCATCTGTTTGGCCAGGCGGATAGCACCGGCCACGTTGATGCCAGTAGACGAGCCGACACACAGGCCTTCCTTTTTCAGCAGATCGAATGCAATCGGCAGCGCTTCTTCGTCAGGGATCTGGAACGCTTCATCAATCGGCGCCCCTTCAAGGTTCGCTGTTATCCGTCCCTGGCCAATACCTTCAGTGATGGAGCTGCCTTCGGCCTTCAACTCGCCATGCTTAACATAATTGTAGATCGCAGCGCCCATCGGGTCCGCGAGACCAACAACAATATCCTTATTGAATTCTTTCAGCCCCATGCCGGTACCAACCAGCGAGCCCCCTGAGCCAACGGCCGTTATAAAGGCATCCACTTTCCCGTCCGTCTGCGCCCAAATCTCACGCGCTGTGGTTTTAATATGCGCTTCGCGGTTCGCCACATTGTCGAACTGGTTCGCCCATATCACACCATGTTCTTCACTAGCCGCAAGCTCCTCTGCAAGACGCTTTGCCACATGATTGAAATTACCCGGCTTGGAATAAGGTGCCGCAGGAACGAGCTTCAACCCCGCACCCATTGTTCTGAGCGTGTCGATTTTTTCCTGGCTCTGGGTCTCAGGCATCACGATCAGGGTTCGATAGCCCTTGGCGTTAGCTACGACCGTCAGGCCAATGCCTGTATTGCCTGCCGTACCCTCAACAATCAGTCCACCGCGCTCAAGAAGGCCCTTTCTTTCAGCGTCCTCAATGATATTCAACGCAGGCCTGTCCTTCAGCGAGCCGCCAGGGTTGGCATATTCCGCCTTACCCAAAATAGTGCAGCCAGTTAGTTCAGACGCATATTTAAGTTTGATAAGCGGGGTATTTCCGATAGCAGCGATCGCACCAGTGGGGGCAGTCATTACACACTCTCCAAAAGAATCTTTTTCTTATTTGGCTAGGGTTTTGACAAATTCAAGAAAAAAATCAACCCAACATTTCGTGATAGGTGGAATTTATTTCTCGGACACATGAAATTGATTCAGATACAGGATTGCATCCACAGTATCCTCTGCACCAAGAAAAGGCAGGCATAGCGTGTCATAGGTCTTGTAACTTTTTTCCGGAGACCATGCGAGCGGCAGACCAGTGATTAGCATAGGCTGAACCTTTGCGGCGATCCATTTAGCCCGCCTGATCAGCAGATCCGTATTGGGATAGTCACAGGCAAAATTACCAGTCGCATCGTAACCAATAGCCTGAACAAACGCCGAGCCCATCAATCGACACTTCATCCTGAAGGGATCATAGCTAACATCGAAGATCGTCAGGAAAGGCATTGCGTCACCGACCTTCATCGGCGTCAAGGCGGCCCGCGCAGGCGCCGCCTTATCTCCTTTTAACTCCTGCCAGGTGCGAAGAAACTGATCAGCCATCAGCCAGCTATGGCCAGCCACATCCGCGCCAATATAAACCTTCGCCGGTACGGACAGCCGTATCAGCGTTTCCAGGCTATCAACGGATGGCTCAGCGACCATTATTCTCCTCGTTCAACTGCGACTGGACCCAGCTATCAATCCGGCTTTCCAAGATATATAGCGGAATACCGCCTGCGGAAAGTACCCTGTCATGAAATCCACGAACGTCAAACTTATCACCAAGCGCCGCTGTGGCCTTTTCACGCAATTCAACAAGCTTCAATTCACCCATTTTGTAGGCAAGTGCCTGCCCTGGCCACGAAATATATCGATCCACCTCAGTCCGGATATTGTGCATGGAGAGCGCTGAATTATTAGCCAAAAGATCAATAGCCTGCTGGCGTGTCCAGCCCTTCATGTGAATGCCCGTATCAATGACAAGACGGCACGCACGCCACATTTCGTATGTCAGGCGCCCAAAACGCTCATAGGGTGTTTCGTAAAGGCCGATTTCCTCTCCTAGCCGCTCGCTATAAAGGCCCCAGCCTTCACCAAAGGCGTGCGGATAAAGGCCAAGACGAAACTCAGGAACATTCTCAAGCTCCTTCGACAAGGCAATTTGCAGATGATGCCCTGGCACCGCTTCATGAAGCGTCAATGCTGGCAAAGTATAAAGTGGGCGCTTATCCAGCGCATAAGTATTCACCCAATACTCACCGCCACGCGGTGCATCAAGCGGTGCGCCAGAATAGCGGCCCGTTGTATAGTTGGGCGCAAGTACTGCAGGAACAGGCTCCACACCGTATGGTTGGCGCGGCAACTTACCAAACAGTGAAGGCAGGCGGCCATCCACTTTCTTGGCAAGATAACTGGCAAACATCAGCAGTTCTTTTTCCGTCTTTGCATAAAACTGCGGATCCGAACGCAAAAACTTGAGGAAATCAGCGAAACTGCCTTCAAAGCCCACTTCCTCGATAATTTTTTCCATCGCACCTCTGATGCGCGCCACTTCCCGAAGGCCGATCTGGTGCACTTCTTCGGCGGAAATATCTACTGTCGTGTAATAGCGGACCATATCTTCATAATAGGCCCGTCCGCCCGGCACTTCGCTCACGCCGATGGCATCTCTTGCTGCAACATAATATTCAGCTTCCATAAACTGGGCCAAACGCTTGTAGGCAGGCAGCACCTCTTCACCAATAACCCGAAGCGCTTCCTGGCGAAGTACGTCCTGCTCCTCCACCGAAACGCCTGACGCCATTGCCTTGAAGGGCCCTAAAAAAGAGCTTTCTTCTGCCGTTTTATCCGCTATTGCACCAAATGTAGGAAGCAAGCCATCCAGCACCACCTTAGGCATGGTGAAGCCATCCTTCATGCCAGTACGCAGATGCGTGATATTCTCCTCAAGGAAGCGAGGCATATCCTGAAGGCGTCGAATATAGGCGCGATAATCATCCGCAGTTTTAAAATTGACCGATTGCCACATACGTGTTGGATAGGTGTGAAAACCGCTATCGCTATAAAGGGGCATGCGCCACGTACGATGTTTCGCAGCAGTCAGCCTGCTCTCCAGCATATAGCGAAACATGTCATAGTTAAGCTTACCCTCATCCGAGAGCTTTGCCCTGTCGATTTTGCCAAGCCTCTTCATGAAAGCCTTGTTGGCAGCTTCGCGACGACGCTCATCGTCAAGGGAACCGGCAGGCATGCGATCTGCAACGGGCCTTGGCTTGCCACGAGGCCCTGTACCTGGATTCTCGGCGTAATAATAGGCGCGCTCATCCGCAAAAAGGGACTGCAAAGCCTCAGCGGGGTCGTCTGACGCATACACAGCCCCTCCGGCCATGAATGCCCCAGCGATAGCGACACGTTTAAAAATTTTCTTCAGCACAATCCCGCTCCCGGTAAACTTATGTTGTCATCTTCCAGATGATGGTGTTTCCTTCATGCGAAACAATTAGAAGCATGTCAAATGGGAGCTTATCATGTGGCTAAGAACCAGCCTGATTTTAACACTATTTCTTACGCTTGGAGCCTGCATGAAAGAAGAAACGCAAAAGCCTGAATACACGCTCGTTATTCATGGCGGCGCAGGAACAATTACACGCGACAAGCTCACCCCGGAAAAAGAAGCTGAAATCCGCGGCGAACTGAACGCGGCCCTCGCTGCCGGCGAGGCAATCCTCAAGGATGGCGGCACCGCACTTGACGCGATCACAGCAGCCATTCAGGTGATGGAAAACTCTCCGAATTTCAATGCCGGGCGCGGCGCAGTCTTCACCGCAGAAGGAAAGAATGAGCTTGATAGCTCCATCATGGATGGTCGCACGCTCGATGCTGGTGCCGTTTCCGGCGTGAAAAACATCAAGAACCCTATCCTGCTGGCCCGCGCCGTAATGGAGAAATCCCCGCATGTGATGATGATGGGCACTGGCGCAGAAAAATTTGCCGCCACCCAAGGGATTGAAACGGCAGATGACGCATATTTCCACACCGATTATCGCTGGGGGCAATATGAAGACGCCAAAACCAAGAAAAACGGCCCCCTGCTTGATCATGACGGCAAGGCCGAGGAAGAAGCCCCAAAAGGTGCCATGAACGACGACCCGCTTAATGGCGACTATAAATTTGGCACCGTGGGCGCAGTGGCACTTGATAAGCAGGGTAGCCTTGCGGCTGGCACATCAACGGGCGGCATGACCTACAAAATGCATGGCCGCGTGGGTGATAGCCCGATCATTGGCGCGGGCACCTACGCAAACAACAAAAGCTGCGCAGTATCTGCGACAGGCCATGGCGAGTTTTTCATCCGAGCGACTGTGGCACGCAACGTATGCGCGCTAATGGAATACAGCGGCAAGTCCCTTCAGCAAGCTGCGGATCGCATCGTGATGCAGGAGCTTGTCGAGATGGGCGGCGATGGCGGCATTATCGCAGTCGATAAAGACGGCAATTATGCTATGCCCTTCAATACGGCGGGCATGTTTAGAGGCCATGTTACGAGCCTCGAAGCAGCAAAGGTTGGCATCTACAAAGATTGACTAACCACCAAGCTCGTTCAGAAGGTCATCCAGCGGATCTGAAGCTACCTTTGCGGCATCAGGCTCGCTGGCCCTAACCTTACCAGCACTACCTTTCCTGTCTTCTCCAGATTTTGCGGCTTTAGCCTGTACTACTACTTCAGCAGGAATACCCGCCGGGATTTGATCAGAGGTCGGCGCCTCTTGAACAAAGGCGTGGATTTCTTCTCCCAACACCTGATTAATTACCATCAATAATCGTTTTCTGTTGATCGGCTTGGTAACAACATCTTCCATGCCAGCCTGCCTGAAGCGTTCAATCTGCTCTGGGAACGCGTCTGCGGTACAGCCTACAATCGGCACCTTGGATTTTTCCCCATCCATAGCGCGTATCCATTTAGTGGCGTCGATTCCACCAAGAACCGGCATCTGAATATCCATCAAGATAAGGTCGAAATCCTGCTCTTCGGCCAAGCCACATGCCTGCGCACCATTTTCAACTGCCACCAGTTCATGGCCTAGCTTGCCAAGCATATTATCCACAATTCGCTGGTTGATCAGATTATCGTCAGCCACCAAAATCTTCAGCTTCCGTGTCGCAGTAGCATCAACCACTGTCATGCTAGGATCGTAGCTGAAATCTGTTACAATGTCCTCGACAGCGCCTTCTTCACAGCGGAAGGTAAACCAGAAGCAGCTTCCCTCGCCTTCTTCACTTTCCACGCCAATTTCGCCACCTAGCAACAGGCTTAGCTGACGACAAATTGCCAAGCCAAGCCCCGTCCCGCCAAAGCGGCGCGTCGTAGAGGCATCAGCCTGCGTAAACTTCTGGAAAAGTCTGCGCTGTGCCTCTGGGCTAATTCCAATACCCGTATCCGTTACCGCAATTTTCACGCGCAATTCATCAGGAACGCTATGGTCACGAGATGCTTCGATCGTGACGCCACCCACTTCCGTAAACTTGAGCGCGTTGCCGACAAGGTTGAACAAAATCTGCCTCAATCTCGTTGGGTCAGTAATGATAACATCGGGTATATCGGCGCCTACTTCCCAAGTAACTTCAAGCCCCTTTTCTTCGGCCTTGGCGGAAAGGAAATGAACTGTATCCGATATAATTTTCTCAAGCCGGGCGGATTGGTGTTCAAGTTCCACCTTACCGGCCTCAAGCTTTGAAATATCAAGAATATCGTTAATCACTGTCAGCAATGTTTGCGCCGATTGCTGCAGTGTTTTGGCGAAATATGTCTGGTTGCTATCAAGCTCTGTATCCAGCAACAAATCGATCATCCCGATAACGCCGTTTAAAGGCGTTCTAATCTCGTGGCTCATCGTTGCCAGAAACTCGGATTTTGCCACGTTTGCAGACTCTGCCGCATCCCGCGCTTTTGAAAGCTCGTTAGCCAGCTTGGCAAAAGCTTCTCGCTGCTCTTTCAGGACAGCCTCATTCCGCCGCTTGTCCTGAACCACCTGTTGTAGGTTATATTCCACTTCAGAAAGCTCAATCAGACGAGACCGGGAAGCCTGCGTAGCGGCCTTTGCACGTTCAAGCGCCGAAAGCAAGTCGGAGCGAGATGCATAATCTTCTTCATGGATTTCGATTTTCGCCGGATCACCGCTGAGACAATTATCGAACTGCTCCATAAATCGTTTCTGCGGTTCCAGATAATTAGCTTCAAACGCCTGTTTCAGCAAAAGCCCGGCAATAGAGCCCAACATTGCGGAAACCCCCATAGGCCAAAAGGGTAAGCTCTTCTCAGCAGCAAAAACATACAGCGGCACCACGCCAACAATTGCTGTTGACGCACCAACTAGGGGAAGGAAACGAACGAGCTTCGTCATAGAGGTCGTTGCTTTCAAGGCGCTGATTAATATCAAACCAGACTACTGCCTCGAAACCACAAGTGCAACCAGCAGACGTGGTCTGGCTTAAAATTGGATGCGCCGAGTGAAGCCGCCATCGATGATCATATTAGTACGGGCAACCCAGGACGCAGCGGGGCTTGCCAGAAAAGCGACACAGTTTGCAACTTCTTCAACCGTTCCCAATCGCTTGAACGGATGCCGCTCAGCGACGCTCTGATACGTTTCCGGCTGGCTACGCTGTACGTCACCCCAAAAGCCATTATCAACATGGATAGGCCCAGGGGATACCGTATTCACCCGGACACCATGCTGGGCCGCAAGATCACCAAGTTGGCTTGCATAAGCGATAAGCCCTGCCTTAACCGTATTATAGGGTGAAGGTGCGCCCATCGCTTCAAGCCCAGCTATACTGGCCAGAACGACAATAGCGCCACTTCCGCCCTGAACCATATGGGCCAAAAGGCTTTCACAGCCACGGACCGTTGCAAGAAGGTCAACCTCAAAGGCCACTTGCCAGCCTTCTTCCCCCTGCCCGGCCCCACCACTGACATTTGGCACAAAAATATCTACACCACCCAAGTCATTGCGCGCTTTGTCAAGCCAACCGAGATAGCCTGCAGGCTGACGGACATCTACAACATCGCCGAATACCCTGTAGCCCGCATCGGTCCATTCTTTTACCCGAGCTGCTACTTCTTCTTCGCGCCGGGCACAAAAAGCGACGCTAGCGCCCTCTTCAAGCAGCTTCGCCACAACCGCTGCGCCAATGCCGCGAGTTCCGCCGGTAACAATCGCCTTCTTGCCCTTCAGTCCCAGATCCATAATCCAGCCTTTACCTTTTCCCTTTTCACCTACAGCGCTGCAGCCATATCGCGCAACTCACGGCGCAACACCTTCCCAACAGGTGATTTCGGAAGTTCATCCACAAAGCATACAGTCTTCGGAACTTTGTAGCCGGTCAAGTGTTCTCGGCAGTGTCGCACCACTTCATCTTCCGTAAGACTTTGATCTGCCTTGACAATATAGGCGACAACTTTTTCCCCTGTCTCATCGTCCGGCGCTCCAACCACTGCGGCTTCTGCAACGCGGTTAAATCGGGTCAATACGTCCTCAATATCCGTCGGGAAAACATTAAAGCCAGAGACAATTACCATGTCTTTCATGCGGTCAACGATGGAAAGGTACCCTTCCTCGTCAACCACAGCCACATCGCCGGTTCTCAGCCAACCGTCTTCAACAATGGTCTCGTCCGTGGCCGCTTTGTTGTTCAAATAGCCTTTCATGATTTGCGGCCCCCTAAGCCACAGCTCACCGGGCTCACCTGCTGGCAAGGTTTTGCCATCTGCACCTACGATGCGCACTTCGGTGCCAGGAATTGGCTTCCCGCAAGTGCCGCGCTTGGGTGGTTGGTCCAGCGGCATGGAAGCAACAACACATGTACCCTCTGTAAGGCCATATCCTTCGTAGATCGGGGCGCCAGTGAGGTCTTCCCACGCCTGCGCGGTTGCTGGCTGTAATGGTGCTGCGCCAGACATGCAAATGCGAAGGTTCTTGGGGGGATTTTCCGTAAACCACTTTTCCTGCATCAAACCGAGATAAAGCGTATTCACCCCAGGCATGATCGTAATATTAAAGTTCTGGAAAACAGGCTTTAGATTGGAAAGCGGCCGCGGCACGGGCACCAGCACAACATGAATACCAAGGTGCATGCTGTTGATTGCGCCAACGGCCAGTGCATAAACATGATAAAGCGGCAGGATAAGCATCAGCGCGTCGTCATCTTCCGGTACCATGGTGCTATCACGATGGTTGGCCTGCGAAATGTTGGCCACCACGTTACCGTGGGTCAGCTCGGCCCCTTTGCTGCGCCCCGTAGTGCCCCCGGTATATTGGTAAATCGCCACGTTATCCAGTGTCGCGCCCTCACGGTAAGAGGCAATGTTTGCACCTGCGCCAATATGCTTGCGCCCCTTACGGATAACACCATGCAGGGAACCGGCTTTTTCCGCCATGAAATCAGGCACGGCTTTCTTGACGTATTTCAAGGCAAATCCAAGCAATTGCCGCTTCATATTGGGGAAAAGGTCAACGAGTGATATGGGATAAATACGGGAAACAGATGTTCCTTCAATCGATTCAGGTATCCTGTCACCGAAAACATCGATCACAAACCAAACCTTCGCACCACTGTCCCGCAGTTGGTGCTGCGTTTCATCCGGTGTATAAAGCGGATTAACATTCGTAACCACCAAACCGGCTTTCAGAATACCAAAGGCCAGCACTGGGTACGCCAATGTGTTGGGAGACTGGATGGCCACAACGTCGCCCGGCTTCAGGCCCAGTTCTTCCCTCAGGTAAGCGGCAACTGCATCCGAATACTCACCAATCTGATTATAGCTAAGGGTATGGGAATGCCCGGTTGGCAGCACACAGCTGAAAGCAGGCTTGTCGCCATGTATGCGAACACAGTTCTCCACCATTTCGCCAAGGTGCCCCGCAAGCATATCCTCTGCAGTAAACGGCACCTCGTCCATAAATGTTCCTTCCATCAAACTTCCCACTTCCCTGTTAATAGTCCACTATTCTGGCGCTGCTTCAAGCCTGTCCATCAGGTCATCCTGATTTTCAACAAGCTCTGCAAATTCTTCAGCCATTCGGTAACTGGCGTCCACCACCTCGCGCCAGTATGGCAACCGCTCGCTGTCTTCCATATCCGTAAAATTCTTTCGGTCTGGAATACGCCCGAGCGGCAGCGATGCTACAAATTCTTCACTCGGTGCCAGGATTAACTGCTGATCCAGCGCCCGCCCCCGCACTCGGCGCTTCACACGTGATTTATCGAACCACCCTGGCACCAAATGGCCATAAAAATGCGGATACAGAATGATACCATCGTCATACTGCCACGGCACATCAAAATGGTAATCGATCACCCCACCGTCACGATATACGCCCCCTGGCGCACCAACGATATCCTCTACCGCTTCAATCACAAACGGTATGGAACCCGACGCCATCAATGCGTCATGGACCGCATCGGGCCGTAACTTAACATCTATCCGGCCAAAATCCTTCCATGCATCCGAACATGCTACTTCTTCGCCGCTGTGGAACACCGCACGCCTGAAAAAGCCGCCCAGCATGGGCCTGCTGATTGCATTTGCCGAAGCTGCCAGCAGCAGTCCAGCACCTTCAATGAACCGTGACTGGCTTGCCGTAGCCCCCAAACATTTGACGGCAACGATATTCAGGTTGCGTTGCGGGTTCGAAGCAATGGCTTCACAGACCTCTGGCCCCATAACCTCGTTCAAAATACGGTATGAAGCTTTGCTCACCGCCTGAGGCGAAGCACCGTCTTCCTTTCTGTAGCCAAAATAAGCCTTCTCAAAAGCGTTGAACATTCCCCCTGCATCAGGATGTGACGCCAATGTCATACGCCAAGCGCCTATTGATGACCCGACCATGTCCATCGGTCCAGCCGCATCCTTCAACCAGCTACCAAAAATGAATTGATCCAAACCTCTTAGAATCAGCCATTTCGGTCCACCTGACGCACCAACAACCATCCGGACAAGGTCCGGTGTAAGGCCATTTTTCTCAATGCGTGCACGGGCTTCAACTCCGGCTATCAGGCGTAAGGCTTTCATACATTTCCTATACCCCATCAGGGGCAGCTGTCCCACTTGGAAAGTGAAGATACAGCCCGAGGCCGCTTTTTCAAGACTAACCAGTCCAGAAAATTAAAATAAGATGAACACAATCGATGCTCAAATGAGCCAAACAATAAAAGGCTGCAGCTAAAAGCTACAGCCCACTGAACCAGAGATGATGTTTTGCTTATGGTTTCAGGATCACTTTGCCCTTCGCCCTGCGTTCGCTAAGGCAGGCGAAAGCTTCGACCACGTCATCAAGGCTGAACACATCGTTGACGAGCGGGTCGATCGTGCCCTTTTCATACATGGCGAACATTTCCATCAT
>JABXIV010000066.1 GCA_013372925.1 Alphaproteobacteria bacterium | reverse complement strand
TTCCCATGGCAAGCGCCACGCTTTCAATTGATGGTGTTGACTATATTGCCGGCTACGCGAATGCAACTGAGAACAGCCTTCTCGGCTGGGCGGTGGTCGCCGTGAAGACGGAAGAGAGCATAAGTACGGCCATCCGAAACGTCGCCCTGCAGTTGTTTGCTCTTGGTGTTGCGCTGTTTGTGCCAATCCATTTCGGCATTCGCTGGATGTCGCGTCGCCTGACTGATCCAGTAAATGCATTGGAACGCACTGTAGGTGACATCACAAAGGCCAAGGACCTCTCCCTGCGGGCAGATATCAAGGCTGGTGATGAAATCGGCCGATTGGCGAATGCCTTCAACGACATGGCGCAAAGCCTTGAGACAACCTCAAGGGAGCGCGAAGATGTTCTCAAACGGCTTGAAAGCCTGAACCTGACCCTTGAAAAGCGAGTGGAAGCAAGGACGGCGGAGTTGAGCGGTGCCAACGCACAACTGCAGGAAGCTTACGAGCAACTGAAAACCACCCAAAGCCAGTTGGTGCAATCCGAGAAGATGGCATCGCTTGGCCAGTTGGTTGCCGGGGTGGCGCATGAGCTGAATAACCCGATCAGCTTCATCTATGCGAATTATCCTCATATTGAGGAATATGCCGAAGAAATCCTCGAGCTTCTGGATGAGATACGGGAAGTGCCCGTGCCTGATGAAAGCAGAGCGCTGATCGAGAAGAAAATCGCCTCTCATGATCTGGAACTTGTGCGGGAGGACCTGAAGAAGATCGTTGAAAGTGGCAAAGCTGGAGCGTCGCGGATCAAGGAGATTGTGCTAGCGCTTAGAAGTTTCTCGCGCCTTGATGAGGCAGAAAAGAAAGCTGTGTCCTTGGAGAAAGGCCTCGATGACACATTGGCGATCCTCAATCACTTCCTGAAGAACGGGATTGAGGTCACAAAGCATTATGATTTGAACACTCCTGTTGATTGCCATGCGGGCAAGATCAATCAGGTGTTTACCAACATTATCTTCAATGCGGTTCAGGCTATGGGCGAAAAGGGGAACCTTGAGCTCACGACCAAGCGTCAGGGCGACCTGGCGAAAATATCTATTCGAGACACAGGGCCCGGAATTCCGGCGGATATACTGGATAGAATTTTCGATCCATTCTTCACCACCAAGAAAGTAGGAGAGGGCACTGGCCTGGGGCTTTCCATTTCGTATGGCATTGTTGAAGAACACGGCGGCACCCTGGAGGTGAATAGTGTGGTTGGCGAAGGCACGACCTTCACCATAACCCTGCCGATCAAACCAAAGTCAGAAACGTGACAGGACTATAAATCATGACAAGGCTTACGCCCCCTGATGCAGACAAATTCACGCTCCTTTTCATTGATGACGAGAAGGACATTCTCGATAGTTTATGGCGTGCTTTCCGTCGAGATTTCAATGTCATCACAGCGGATTGTGGCACAAAGGGGATCGAGATTATCAAGTCTGAACCTGTTCACCTGATAATCTCTGATCAGCGCATGCCGGATGTGACGGGCGACCAGGTGTTGGCTGTTGCGAAGGAAGAACAGCCAAATGCGGTTCGCATTCTATTGACCGGATACTCCGATATCGAGGCGCTTGTGAACTGTGTGAACGAAGCGGCTATTTATAAATATATCACCAAGCCGTGGGAGCCGGAGATGCTTCGCCTGACCGTGGTCCGAGCCTTGGAGGCGTTGGCGCTTGAGCAGCAGCTGAAGCTTACCTCTGATGAGCTTGAACAGGCTTATGAAGATGCGATCACCATGCTGTCGGTCGCTTGCGAAGGCAAGGACGAAGATACCGGCTATCACGTTCAGCGTGTCCAGCATTATACGGAGGCCTTGGCGATAGAATTGGGCGTCGAGCCCGCCCCGGCCAAGCACATGGGGGTCATGAGCATCCTGCATGATGTTGGAAAGCTGTTCGTACCGGATGCCATTTTGCAAAAGCCGGCAAAACTGGATGCAGATGAGTGGGATGTTATGCGCAAGCACCCTGACAATGGTGTGCGCATTCTGGGCGAGAACGCATTTTATGCTGTTGCCCGTGAGATTGCGGGTGGACACCATGAAAACTTTGACGGCAGTGGGTATCCAAATGGGTTGAAAGGGGAAGAGATACCTCTCAGTGCGAGGATTGCCAAGGTGGCGGATGTGTTTGATGCGCTTTCGTCGAAGCGCCCCTATAAAGACCCATGGCCGATTGAGAAGACGATCGGTCTGCTAAAAAATGGTAGCGGAACGGAGTTTGACCCGGATGTGATTGATGCCTTTTTCAAGCTGTATGAGGCGGGGCGGATCGAACAGATCATGCAGGACTACCATGCACATGACGACCCTGATGTTGCAGCAAAGGAAGGTCGTTGATTTTGGCTGCGGCCACGGTTGAAAAATTTTAGCGATTTTTGATCCGTTTCATGAGGCCTCGCGTATTGGGTTTCATGAAAGTCGAGACACTTGAAATCAATGAAGCTGGTCAGAGCAGTAAACTCGCGTTACTGTTCCCGAACGCCTTTGGTCGTAACTTATTAACGCCAATGCCTGTTCCTGATCAGGCCCGGCCGGGATGCGAAGCTGATACTATCGTTACTGAGCTCGACATAAATGACCTGACACATGAAGAGTTGATGGGCCGGGTGGCGTGTCACAGGGACAGGGCGGCTTTCAAACTGTTGTTTGATCACTTTGCACCGCGCATCAAATCTCACCTTATGTCATTGGGCTTGCCGGCGCACCCTGCAGAGGATCTGACGCAGGATGTGCTCGTAAAAGTGTGGCGCAAAGCCCATCAATTTGATGGTGGAAAGGCACGCCTTTCCACTTGGATCTTCCGTATCGCGCGAAATGCATTCATCGACAGCAAGCGCAAGGCAAAATATCCGGAAGTGAACGCAGATGATCACTTGCATGAAATGCCTGCAACGGAGGAAACGGATCGTCCGGTTATCCAGCAACAGGATGCGGCGCG
>JABXIV010000049.1 GCA_013372925.1 Alphaproteobacteria bacterium | reverse complement strand
AAGAAAGCCGCCCGACAGAATGCCGCAGAACAGCGCCGCAAACTGGCACCTTACCGTCGCGAAGTCGAGAAGGCTGAGAAGCTTCTCGAAAAACTGATAGCCGACAAAGAAAAGGTCGATAATCGCCTGAGCGATCCGGGCCTCTATGAACCAGGCCAGGAAAACAAAGTGGCAAAGCTCTCGAAAATGGCGTCCGAGCTAACAAACCAGATCGAAGAGGCAGAAGAGGCCTGGATGGCCGCCGAAGAGGCCTACGCGACTGCTCAAGAAACCGTGAACAGTGAGGCTGCAGCTTGACGAAGCCCAGCTTCTTTTGCTTAGTGCATTCACGCAAGGGGAGGATGCCAGATGTTCACGATAGTCAACCAGATACGGCCAAGCCATCAGTTCGCTGAGCTTTTTGTCACACTGTCTTTTGCAGTGGTGCTGATTTGGTTCGGCTTGATGAACATCTCCGGTGCGTCCGAAAGTGTAGTAGCCGGTTGGCTGGACGCACACCCGCTGCTGTCCAGGTTCGGCTTCTATAACCACGAAATCACTATTGGTCTTGGGGCTCTTCAGTCGCTGTCGGGGCTTCTCATTGCCCTGCATTCTGTGCCAGAGCATATCAAGCGTTATGCTTATGGTTTCGTTGTTGTCATGGCCCTATTTTCCCTATCGCTTCTTTTCACCAACCCTGTGTGGATTAAAAGCCTTGGTGGGTTTCCTGCCATTGGGTCTGGTCAGGGCTTACTGAAATATATTGCCATTGGTGGGCTTGCACTTTGGTGCCTTGGTTATCCCCACGCCAAACTTGTCATGGTCGTTGGCCTGATCGTTGTTCTTGGCTGGATCGGCGGCATGAAATTCACAGTTCCTGAGGCCGACGGCATTGCGCCACTTTTGAAAACAAGTCCTGTGTTTAGCTGGTGGCTCCCGGTCTATTTTGACAAGATGCCAGCATCCTATGTGATTGGCGGAATTGAGCTTCTCACGGTCTTTTTACTGACAGGCTATTGGTGGAATGCCCGGCTCTATATCACCGGGTTGGCGCTAAGCGCGATCACATTCATCATTACGCTAAGCTTCATGGCTACCTACAGCTACACGTGGCATGGCGGGATGGGCGGCTTCCCATATCTGACATCCGGGGGCCAGTTTCTCCTGAAGGATTTGCTGCTATTGGCCGCGGCACTGGTTTTGGCCAAGCGTAGTTAGACGCAGCTACTCTTCCTCGTACAACACCCGTGCAATCTTTGGGTCAAGCTTTTCCATCAGGATTTCCGGCTTTGCCGGAGCTTTAAATCCAAATTTAGCGTAGAGGGAATGCATGTCGGAGGTGGCGAGCATCATGCGTCGCAGGCCTTGAAGTTCCGGATGTGCCAAGATAACTTCCATCAGCCAGTCACCTAGCCCCCTCCCCCGGTGGTTCTCAGCGATAAATACATCACCCAGATATGCGAAAGTGGCCTTGTCTGTGATCATCCTGGCACAGCCCACCTGCCCTTCATCTTGATGAAAAAGGCCAAAAGACAAGCTATTTGTGAAACTTTTTATAACCAGCTCCATGGAAATGCCCTTGGCCCAATAGCTGTTCGATATCCATTGTTGAACGCGGACGAAATCAAAACCCACGAGGCTGCTGCTGATAAAATAAGGCAGGCTCTCGTGCTTCGAACAAAATTCAGCGGTCACGCTTTTTGCTCCCAGCCGCCTTGCTCGCGCTGTTGCCAGTAGGACATCTCTACCCCCTTGTCCTTGAAGGCCTTCCAGTCACTTCGGGCCTCTGCGACGACGCCCTCATCACGGCCGTCGAACATGTATAGGCACCGATCATAGCTGTCCATATCTGGGCATTTCACTGCGTCAATCAGGACCAAAATCTTGGCACTATTGGGGTTTTCGTCTTTGGTGGTAAGGTAAATTGGTTGTGCTGCCGGGTCTTCGCAGCCTTCTGTATCGTGCGGCAAAAAGCTTGCGGGATCGTAATCCCACAAGACTTTATCTACGGTTTCCATCAAGCCAGTACCGGGCAGCTTGATAACAGCATGGAGACCCGTTTCATAAACTTTCGCCATCAACTGCGGCAAAGCCTGCTCAAGTGTCTGGCGCTGCAGATGATAAAAACGGATCTCAGCCATGCTTGCCTTAGCCTTCGTAGTTATCTGCTACGAACTTATCCAGAAGGCGTACGCCGTAACCTGTGCCGCCCTTTTCGCTTAGCGGTAGGTCTTTTTCTGACCATACCGTGCCCGCGATATCAATGTGACACCACGGCACATCGTTGGTAAAGCGTTTCAGGAACTGCGCGGCTGTAATGGAACCAGCTGCGCGCCCACCGATGTTTTTCATGTCAGCCGTTGGGCAGTCAATCAGCTTGTCGTAGTTCTTGTGGATCGGCATCCGCCAAACTTTGTCACCGGTTTCTTCGCCTGCCTTGAACAGGCCAGTAGCAATTTCATCGCTGTCGGAGAAAATACCCGCATACTCGTTACCGAGAGAGATGATCATTGCACCAGTCAGTGTTGCCAAATCGATCATGAACTTCGGCTTGAAACGGTCCTGACAATACCAAAGCGCGTCAGCAAGCACCAAACGGCCTTCTGCGTCCGTATTCAGTACTTCGATTGTTTGGCCGGACATGCTCGTCACAACGTCACCTGGGCGCTGTGCATTGCCGGACGGCATGTTTTCAACGAGGCCTACAACGCCGATGGCATTAACCTTGGCTTTCCGACCCGCCAGCGCTTTCATCAGGCCCACAACTGTACCAGCGCCGCCCATGTCCCACTTCATTTGTTCCATGCCTTCGCCGGGCTTCAGTGAGATACCACCAGTATCGAAGGTAACGCCCTTACCGACAAATGCGATGGGCTGCTCATCTTTGTCAGCGCCATTCCAGCGCATGATCGCAAGCTGTGATTCCTTGTCTGATCCCTGGCCTACCGCGAGCAAGGAGCCCATGCCGAGTTTGTGCATTTCGGCTTCACCGAGAACTTCAACATCGATGCCATAAGCGGAAAGTTCTTTGATGCGCTCAGCAAAGGTTTCAGGGTGAAGCGCGTTGCCCGGCTCAGAAACCAGATCGCGCGTCAGGAATACGCCTTCAACGACTGCCTTACGGTTCTCGAAAGACTGCGCCGCTTTGCTGTCGCCTGTAGCCACGGTGATAGTTTTCAAGGTCGGCTTCTTTGCAGCTGGTTCTTTGGTGCGATATTTATCGAAGCGGTAAGAACGCATCAATGCGCCTTCTGCAAGTGATAGAGCATCAACGTCTTCTGCTACGAATGTAGCCGACTCGCTACCAGACATCAGAAGTGCGGCGAGCGCCTGTGCGCCAGTTTCCACTTTCTCGCGGTCCGTCAGCTTTGCAGCATCGCCCAAGCCGACCAGCAAAAGTCGCTCAGCATCCAAACCGCTTGGAGCCAGAATGTCCAGTTTCTGGCCAGCCGCGCCTGTAAAGCGAGAGCTCTTGATCGCCTTCTCAAGCGCGCCACCTGCTGCTGAATTT
>JABXIV010000302.1 GCA_013372925.1 Alphaproteobacteria bacterium | reverse complement strand
CCTTGAGGGCGAAGCGAACCTTTTTCAACGGCCTGCTTGTTGATGAACAGGCTGCGGATCATGTTTGGTGCAACTGGGCCAGCTAGCAGCTTCATGAAATATTTGCTTTCGATCCGGATCGCGGTATCAAAATCAACAACGCCGCCTTCATAGAGGCACGACAGGATCGCTTCCACGGCAGGGTAATTGTGCTGTGTCTGCTTTTGCGCCATGGCGTTCGCACCAATGAAGGTTTGAACCGCTGCCGGGTTCATCGCCCCTGCGCCGCCCGGGTATTTGAAGCCTTTCTTGTCCCATGGGGCAAGCGCGGAAGGGGATTTCTTGACCCATTCCTTGGCTTTTTCAACAACCTGATCGGTTGGTGCCATTTCCTGCACGATGCCAAGACCTATCGCAACCTGCCCATTATATGGTTTGCCTGTGCTGATGGCTTGGGCAGCAGCCTGAATGCCGGTCAGGCGTGGCAAACGCTGCGTGCCACCTGCGCCTGGCAGAAGGCCAACCTGCACTTCAGGGAAGCCAAGCTGCATTTTCGGGCTGTCGGTGATGACGCGGTAGTGGCACGCCAGAACCAGTTCGAACCCGCCGCCAAGGGCAAGGCCGTTCACGGCTGCGGCGAAAGGCTTGGTGCCTTCTTTCATCAGCACTTTGCGGTCTTTGTCGCCGGTTTCCAGCTTGCGGAAAATCTTGTTCAGGCGGAAGGCAGCCTCGAACGCCTGCTCAGGCGTCTGGTCGGCTTCCTGGCTGCCGAGCATGTTAAGGTCAGCGCCCGCAAGGAAAGCATCCTTGCCGGATGTGATCACAGCGCCCTTCACATTGTCGTCGGCCAGTACTTTATCAACGCATGCGTCCAGATCTTCGATCAGTTGCGCGTTAAATACGTTCATGTTGGCGTTTGGCAGGTCGATCGTCAGAAGCGCGATGCCGTCGCCGTCTACTTCATAGCGGATGGTCTCAGTCATTTTTTCTACTCCCTCAGCGCTTCTTAAACACGTTCGATGATGGTGGCAGTGCCCATGCCGGCACCGATACACAGGGTTGCCAGCGCGGTGGACTTGCCGCTGCGCTCAAGCTCATCAAGAACAGTGCCAAGGATCATGGCGCCTGTTGCCCCAAGTGGGTGGCCCATGGCGATTGCGCCGCCGTTCACGTTGATGTCGGTGTGGTCAATGTCCAGTGCTTCCATGAAACGCAGAACCACGGATGCGAAGGCTTCGTTCAGCTCCCACAGGTCGATGTCGGATTTGTCCATGCCTGCGCGCTTCAGCGCTTTCTGGGCCGCGAACTCAGGGCCTGTCAGCATGATTGTCGGCTCAGAACCGATCGAGGCCATGGACCGGATGCGAGCACGTGGCTTAAGGCCGAGCTTCTCACCCATTTCCTTGCTGCCAAGAAGGATCGCTGACGCGCCATCCACGATGCCGGACGAGTTGCCCGCATGGTGCACGTGGTTGATCTTCTCGATCTCAGGGTATTTTTGTGTGGCTACATTATCGAAGCCGAATTCGCCCATTTGAACAAAGGAAGGCTTCAGGGCACCAAGCGACTGCATCGTCGTTTCAGGGCGCATATGCTCATCATGATCCAGCACGGTCATGCCTACAACGTCTTTCACCGGAATGACGGATTTGCTGAAGCGGCCTTCATCCCAGGATTGTTTCGCACGTTTCTGGCTTTCGATTGCGTAGGCGTCTACGTCGTCGCGGCTGTGGCCATATTTGGTGGCGATCAGGTCAGCAGACACGCCTTGCGGCACGAAATAGCTGTGGAATGCCACAGACGGGTCAACCGGCCAGGCACCGCCATCAGAACCCATTGGTACACGGCTCATGCTTTCCACGCCGCCACCGATTGCCATGTCGGCTTCGCCAGACATGATTTTCGCCGCTGCGATGTTTGTTGCTTCAAGGCCTGAGGCACAGAAACGGTTTACTTGAAAACCAGCCGTTGTTTCGGCGTAGCCAGCGTTAATGGCGGCAACGCGCGCGATGTCTGCGCCCTGTTCCCCCACAGGTGACACACAACCAAGGACAACATCGTCCACATTTTCAGTGTCCAGGTCGTTGCGGTCGCGAACAGCCTGAAGAACCTGAGTTGCCAGTTGGATTGGCGTGATTTCATGAAGGCTGCCATCCTTGCGCCCGCGGCCGCGTGGCGTTCTGACGGCGTCATAAATATATGCTTCGGTCATCTCTGTATAACTCCCTAATGTCCCCGGGGATTAAAAGTTTGCTGCATCAAGGGCCATGACATCGTCGGCGCCTGTTTCGATCTCGGCCAGCAGGGCTTTGATCTCTGGCATGCGGCGTGTCACATAGTAGCGGCCTGTTGTCAGCTTGTTCTCATAGAAGGTAGGGTCGGTTGTGCCCGCGTCCAGCGCATCGGCGGCAACTTTCGCCATTTGTGTCCACATCAGGCCCAGAAGAACATGGCCAAACAGGTGCATGTAAGCGGTGGAAGCCGCGCCCGCATTGTCCGGGTTTGCCATGCCGTTCTGCATCAGCCACATGGTGGCGCCCTGCAGATCCTTCAGGCCTGAACCCAGTGCATCGGTGAAGGGGCGCAGGCGGTCATCGCCTTTGGCACCTTCGCGAATTTCAGCAGCATATTTGAAGAAAGCCTGCACACCGCGCCCGCCATTGGCTGGCAGTTTGCGACCAACAAGATCAAGTGCCTGAATGCCGTTCGCGCCTTCATAAATCTGGGCGATACGGGCATCGCGTACAAATTGTTCCATGCCGGTTTCGGCGATATAGCCGTGGCCGCCAAATATCTGTTGGCTGGAAACGCAATACTCGAACCCGCGGTCTGTGAATACGCCCTTGATGATTGGTGTCAGCAGGCTGACCATATCGTCTGCCCACTGGCGTTCTTCTTCTGTTTCTGCCTTGTGGGCCAGATCTACCAGAAGGCCGCACCACAGGCTGGCGGCACGGGATGCTTCATTGAACGCCTTCGCGTTCATCAGCATGCGGCGTACGTCAGGGTGCACGATAATCGGGTCGGCCGCACCTTCAGGGTTTTTCGGGCCAGTGAGTGCCCGGCCCTGAATGCGGTCGCGCGCATATTCAACGGCGTTCTGGTACGCAACTTCCGAGTTGGCAAGGCCTTGCATGCCCACACCAATGCGGGCTGCGTTCATCATGATGAACATGGATTTCAGGCCCTTGTGTGGTTCGCCAACAAGATAGCCTTCCGCGCCTTCATAGTTCAGCACACAGGTTGAGTTGCCGTGAATGCCCATCTTTTCTTCGATGGAGGCAACATTCACATTGTTGAAGTCACCGATGCTGCCATCTTCGTTCAGTTTGAATTTAGGCACGAGGAACAGGGAAATACCCTTCACACCTTTTGGTGCATCCGGCAGGCGCGCCAGCACAAGGTGGATGATGTTTTCGCTCATGTCATGGTCGCCAGCCGAGATGAAAATCTTGGTGCCGGAAATTGCGTACGTGCCATCAGCATTCGGTTCGGCTTTCGTGCGCAACAAGCCCAGGTCTGTACCGCAGTGGGGCTCGGTCAGGTTCATGGTGCCTGTCCAGCTGCCTTCCACCATCTTCGGCAGGTAAGTTTGTTTCAGTTCGTCCGTGCCATCGATCGTGATGGCAGCCATGGCGCCAGCCGCAAGGCCCGGATACATGGCAAAGGCATGGTTTGAGGAAACCATCATCTCCTCAAAACAGAAACCAAGCACATGTGGCAGGCCTTGCCCGCCATATTCCGGGTCTGCTGTCAGGCCGGCCCAGCCGCCTTCAATGAATTTCTGGTAGGCTTCCTTGAAGCCTTTCGGTGTGGTTACAGAACCATCTTCGTGGCGTGTGCACCCCTCGCGGTCACCGGAATAGTTCAGTGGCTGCAATTCGTTTTCGCAGAATTTGGCGCCTTCTTCAAGAATAGCGCTCACCAGATCGGGGCTGGCGTCGGCGTAACCTGGCAGATTTGAATATTTCTCGATGTTCAAGACCTCATTCAGGACGAAGAGCATGTCTTTTACGGGTGCGCGATAGATTGGCATTTTTAGTCCTCAGCTATGTTGAAGCGTTCTGATTAGGGTGAACCGTTTTGTTACGGCTCGTATTTTTGAAGGGGCTGGCCGGTATCACGGCGTATCCAGACCCCTTTTTTCTTGTCTCGTTTCAAATTGGAGATCAGCTCACTGAATTCCTGAAGCTCTTCAATGGTGGCGTTGATATCGTCACGTTGGGCTTCAAGGGCCCTGATCCGGTCGCGGCAACGCTCTGCCGTCACAGCGCGTTGTTTTTCCCGACCATCTCCCAGGTCATACAGATCCAGCATTTCACCTATTTCAGACAGCGAAAACCCAACGCGCTTGCCGCGCAAAATCCAGGCAAGGCGCACGCGGTCTTCGGCGCTGTAGATGCGGTTCTGGCCCTGTCGTTCGGGCGAGATAAGGCCCTGGTCCTCATAGTGGCGGAGCGTTCGTGGCGTCACGCCGAAATCACAGGCCAGTTCCTTGATACTGTAGGTTTTAGGCTTGTCACCAGACATGAAAAGGTTCCCTCTAATGTGCTTCATTAGATAGTTAACGTTTACGTTAACGTCAACCTCGGTCGTTTCACATTTGCTAGAGTCTTGGAAATCCTTTATATTTTCTGGACGCCGGAGTTTGATTTCAGGGTTTTTGCCCTATTTGAGATCATAGTTCGAGTGCGACTCGGGCCCTTGGGAAGTGGCTTGGGAGAGGTGGCTTGGCGCAAGGACTGACTGCAAAGGGGAGTGGACATGGCACCGAAGTTTGAAAGCTTTAAGGAATTTTTTCCATATTATCTGGCTGAACACGCAGACCCGGTCTGTCGTGGGCTGCATTACATCGGCACAACGCTTTCTGCCTTGTTGCTGGCCTATGCACTCTACAGCCGGAACTGGTGGCTGTTACTGGCCGTGCCGGTATGTGGGTATGGCTTCGCCTGGGTTGGTCATTTCGTTTTCGAGAAGAACAAACCGGCCACTTTTGATTATTGGCGCTGGTCCTTGATTGGCGACTATAAAATGTATGGCCTGTGGATTTCTGGGCGGCTTGGCCCAGCCATGGAAGACGCGCTTGAGAAATTCGGTCGTCGGAACAGCAAAGGTGTTTCCGGCGCCTGACCCAAGCGGCGGCCTGAATATTTTACAGATAGGTCGGCTAGAGGCGCTGATCTCTCTCGCAGTACTGGCTTTTATCAAGGGCGGCCACAGGTTGCTTTTGAAAGCAAGTTTCTGTAGGACGAAAAGCTACTGCTTAAGCTTCCTTTTTGGGAAAATCGACGATCATGCCGCTTTACCTCCCCATTGCCGAACTATCGATGAATATCTTCGTCGTAATGGGCATGGGCGCCATTGTCGGACTTTTGTCCGGTATCTTTGGCGTTGGCGGTGGCTTTCTGATGACTCCCTTGCTCATTTTTGCCGGTGTTCCGCCTGCCGTTGCTGTGGCCACACAGTCTAACCAGATTACCGCAGCTTCTGTTTCCGGTGTGCTTGCCCATTGGCGCCGCCAGGGTGTGGATGTGAAGATGGGTGTGGTGCTGATCGTAGGGGGTGCAGTTGGTGCCTTTATCGGGGCTGACGTTTTCACCTATCTTCGATCACTTGGGCAGGTTGATTTGATGATCTCCCTTGCCTATGTGGTCTTTCTTGGCCTCATTGGCGGCTTGATGTTCTGGGAAAGCATGCGGGCCATTGTGCGCCAGCGCCGGGGGTATGTGCCGCCCAGAAAGCCAAGGGAAGAACGTCACAAGGCCTGGATTCATGCCCTGCCGTTCAAGATGCGCTTCCGGAAATCCAAGCTGTATATTTCTGCATTGTTGCCGCTTGCCATTGGTTTCTTTGTTGGTTTTCTAGCGGCTATCATGGGGGTTGGTGGCGGCTTCGTGATGGTGCCTGCCATGATCTATATTCTTGGCATGCCGACGAATGTAGTGATCGGCACGTCGCTGTTGCAGATTATTTTCGTGACTGCGCTCACCACTGTTTTCCATTCGGTGAATACCCAAACGGTGGATATTTTTCTCGCCACCTTGCTGTTGCCGGGGGCGGTGATCGGTGCCCAGATTGGCGCCCGCGTGGGCCTTAAGTTGCAGGCTGAACAGCTTCGGGCGCTGTTGGCGCTGATGGTTCTTCTGGTTTGTGCGAAGATGGGTCTCGGGCTGATTATTGAGCCGGAAGAGCTATATTCCGTGGCCGATGTGGAAGAAATCGGGGGCAAGCATTGATGGCCCTCTTGAAAGCCATAGGCCGCGCGGCATTCCTGCTGTTGCTCGTTGCGCTTCCGGCGCAGGCGCTGGTGACCGACCTTTCCCATAAGCGTATCGAAATTCGCTATAGCTTTTCGGGGGCGGAAATCATTCTGTTTGGTGCTGTAGGCTCAACCAATATCGATGTGCGTCAGGAAGACTATGACGTGGTTATTGTGGTGCGCGGCCCCGAAGCGCCAACGGTCGTGCGCCGAAAAGGCAAGGTGGGGGCAATCTGGGTGAACCAGGATGATATGCGCTTCCCATCAGCCCCCGGTTATTACGCAGTGGCGGCGTCGCGGCCATTGGAGGAAATCGCCAATCCAGTAGCCTTTGCGTCATACGGCATTGGCTTCAATAACCTGCCGCTTGTGGCCGATAGCGGGCAGGGGCTGATGCTGCCAGACCGGGAATTCAGGAACGCTCTGTTCCGCTTAAGGTCGCAGCAGGGCCTGTATAGGCAGGAAATGGATGAAGTTACCGTCATTAACCAGGGCCTGTTCCGCACAAATGTTCATTTGCCAGCGAATGTGCCTGTTGGTGAATTTATTGTTGAAACCTTCATCTTCCAGCACGGCAGCATGCGATCCCGCAACCGGATCAGCCTGACCGTGGATAAGGAAGGGTTTGAGCGGGCCGCCTATAACTTCGCCCACGGCTATCCGCTGTTTTACGGCATCACGGCTGTGATCGTGGCGCTGGGGGCAGGCTGGCTTGCCGGCGTTCTTGGCAGGAAATAGAAAGCCTTAGCTTTCTTGCTTGTCGCCTTTCTGGATTTCGAAAAGATATTTTTCGCCCTCAACATGGGCCATCAAGAGCGTGTGTCCAGCCATTGAACAGAAAGCTGGCATGTCGTGAACTACTGCAGGGTCGGATGCGATTACAAGCAGCAGGTCGCCGGAGGCAAGCTCATCCAGCTTGCGGCGCGCACGTAAAACAGGCATGGGGCACAGCATGCCTGTTACATCCAGTCGTGCGGCGAACTTTTTGTCACGGTCTTCCATCATAGAACCTGATCTTATTTGCCCCTGCAGGCACGATCACGCTGCGGGCCTGTCTGCAACGCTCCCATTTTAGGGCGTATTTCTCAATAGCCTGTTAACGCGAGCGTTATATAGAAGGATCGCACGAGCAGGGCAAGTCTGCGGACACCAACCGATTGCTGGATTGATCAGTCTTCCAGAATGCCAAGTTTCAGGGCGCTTGGCAGGATCTCCCGCGTGCTGGTAACTTCAAGCGCATCCTTCAGTTCCTTGATGTGAAATGAAACTGTTGGCGCGCTTACGCCAAGGCGTTCAGCGATCTGGCCGTTGGTAAGGCCAGCATTTAACTGGCGCAATACTTCAAGCGGGCGGCCTTTGATGCCGACACTGGCAGCCCGTTCCCGGCGCTCCAGCGGTTGAAAGAATGTGTGCATGTAAATGCTGGCCAGGTGCACCTCGTCACCGTGCATCTGCATGATCTGTTTCAGTTTGTCGATGCGGTGTTCACAGTGCAGCGTTACTTCGCCGTGGCCCCGCCCGAACGGATGACTCATGGGGAAACCGACCGCGGAAAAAATGCCATAGTGTTCGGCACGCTGAAGGATGAAATCAAACCCCTGGAAGTTGGGGTCTTTGGGGTCAAGAAGCTCGCGCGCCATATAAAGCGGCTGCATTGAACGGTTTTCGATCTGGTGGATCATGGGGTCCACTTTTTCATAGCGCCGGTTCTTGTATTCTTCCACGCCTTCCTTCGGCATGCTTGTGATCCAGGTGCGACTGGCAAGCGATACCCGGACGTGCGAGTCTTTGCCGTTTTCGGTTTTCACTTCGGAATTGATCGGCGCATAGCTGTAGCCATAGGTGGCGCACTTGAAACCACGCTCTTCAATGAAATTCAGAAAATGTTGCCAGACATCGTGGCTTGTTTCTGCCGTTTCAAGCTGTCCAATCAGGGTGCTAACGCTATTCACAAACAAGTCTCCGTTGATGATCGGTCTCTTTTTGTCTGTATTACAATATCAAGCTAGGGATATTTCAAGCACTATAATCACTTTGCAGAATAATGTCGCTTGATGATTGTATTTTAACACCTGGAGGCGGAATAAATAAAGCCCGCCCTGGGTGAGGGCGGGCTTTTACCGGGATTGGGTGTTTCCCGGTAAACCGGACGGGATGGTTGGGTGCCGGGTGCTGAGAGAAGTCCCGTCCGAAACTCGATACTAAAACCAGACCTAGTGAATAAGAGCCTTTTCTGGCCTGAATGAATCAGATGCAATCGCTGTCAGGTGTTCATGGATGGAAAGCCACACGTCGAAGCCTTCGTCGTCGCCCAAGGCTTTCATTTTCGAGAGCGCTTGATCTGCATAGTCCAGTGCTTTCGGGCCCAGGTTTTTCAGCAGGTTTTTTGCAACCAGGCCAAAATAAAAATTTGGGTCGAATGGCTGTGCCTCTTGCATTGGATCTACTCCTCTAATCAGCGATTGAAACTCGCCAACCATATCAGCAACTGGCGTGCCAACTTTTGCGTTCGAGGGTTTTCAAGGGATTGCCGCCGATGGGGCAAGAGTGTGCTTCTGCCTGAACGTGTGGGCGGACAAACCTGCCGGGCGAAAGCTGCCGGTTGCAGGGCTCAGGGGGAAAGCCTTGCCGTACCAAAATGGGGCAATGACGAAAGGTCTAGATCTTTAGCAGCTGCAGCAGGGGCGGAACCTCACGCCAAGCGTCTTCATCGCTAATCCGCGGGATGGTTGAGACCGGAAGTTTGGTCAGTTTTTCGATTTCCCAAGCTGTCTTTTCCAGGTCTGGATTTGCGAAAATGTCGCCTTCCGGGCTTTCGCTGATCACGATGCCAATCACGTCAAGGCCACGCGCCTGCATGGCTTCAAGTGTGGCAATGATGTGTGACATGGTTCCCAGGTAACTACCTGCAACTAATATGGATTTCAGCCCCAAATCCTTGATCCAGTCAGCAACAAGCTTGTCGTCGGTAAGCGGCACGAAAGACCCGCCAACGCCTTCGATCAGGGTGAAGCCCTCCGCCTTCATCGCTTGCTGGCAGCGGGCAATAACGGCGTCATAGTCCAGCGTTTTGCCTTCCTTTTCGGCAGCCATTGTTGGGGCAAGCGGGGCCTTGTAGCGGAAGGGCGAAATCTGGTTGATGACTTCTTCAGTCAGCGGAAGCCCCAGGGCTTTTGCGATCACGCCGGTATCGCTTTCCGCCATGGTGTTCTGGTCCACCCCACTGATGATGGGCTTAAGCGCTGTAACTGTTTCCCCCTGTCTGCGCAGCTGATGGCAAAGGGCGGCAGTAACCAGCGTTTTGCCGATCTCGGTTCCTGTGGAAGTGATGAACAGGTTGGGCATGTCAGGCTCTCAGTCCAAGGGTTTTGCAGGTCTCAATCAGGCGGGAAACGTCGGCGTCCCGGTGTGTGGCTGAAAAGCTGAAACGCAGGCGTGAGGTGCCTTCAGGCACTGTTGGTGGGCGGAAGGCGATGACCTTGAACCCGGCCTTCGCGAGCGTGTCAGAGGCCGCAAGCGCCTCTGTTTCGGTGCCGATGATCAGCGGTACGATCGGGGTTTCCGGTGCTGGCAAGCCCAATGCGTAGGCGAACTTTTGGGCCAGCTTCAGCGGGCGGGCCACCATCTCTGCGTCGCTTTCAATAAGCTCCAGTGCCTTCAGGGCCGCACCTACTGCGGCAGGCGGCAAGCCTGTTGTATAGATAAAGGAGCGCGCCCGTGTCTTGATCAGGTCAACCACGGGCTTTGCGGCGGCCAGATAGCCACCGTATGATCCCACCGCTTTCGATAGTGTCCCCATCTGCAGCGGCACAAGGCCCTCCGCGCCAGTTTCTTTGGCAGATCCGCTGCCACCACCAATGGTGCCAAGCGCATGCGCGTCGTCTGACATCAGCCACGCGTCGTGGTCCTTCGCCAACAGGCCAAGAGCCTTCAGGGGTGCGATATCGCCATCCATTGAATAGACACCATCCACAAGGATCAGGCACTTGCCGAACTTCTTCCGGTGATCCGAGAGAAGCTCGGCGGCGTGGGCCACGTCATTGTGCTTGAAGAATTTCACATCCGCGCGCGAAAGCGTCATGCCAGCATGAATGCAGGTGTGCACCAGTTCATCGGCGATGATCAGGTCGCCGGGGCCGACAAGGGTGGGAATAATGCCCACATTCGCCAGATAGCCGGAGCCGAAAACCGCAGCGTCTTCCGTGCCCTTGATGGTGGCGATTTTTTCTTCGAGCTTCCGGTAAAGCGAGTGGTTGCCCGTTACAAGCCTGCTGGCGCCGGCACCGGCGCCATATTCGTCTGCTGCGGCTTTTGCCGCGGCCACAACATCAGGGTGGGTCGACAGGCCCAGATAGTCATTATCGGTGAAGCTAATCAGCGGCGGGCCCCCATCAACCGACATGGTCATGGCCTGTTCGCGTTTGGTATCAACAAGATACCGGCGCTGATTTTTCTCTTCGAGCGACGCCAGTTTGCTAAGCGCAAAATCTGTCAGGCTGTCGGCGGTGTTGGGTGATGTTTTTTGGGACTGTTGCATGAGGCTCACTTAAGTGCACAGGGGCGGTCAGTCAATGCCCGTTTTTCCTTGACATCAGGGGCTATGGCTTCACATTAGCGCCCGAAAACTCGCCGATGTGAAGCGCGAGACAAGGAGTAAAAAACATGAACGCCCCTGCACAAATTTCTTCACCCGATGCCCCAATCCGCCATGACTGGAAACGGGACGAGGTTATGGCCTTGTTTGAAAAGCCTTTTATGGATCTGGTGTTTGAAGCCGGGCGCGTTCACCGCATGTATCACGACCCAAATAAAGTGCAGCTCAGCCAGCTTATTTCCATCAAGACAGGCGGTTGCGCGGAAGATTGCGGCTATTGCTCCCAATCTGCGAAGCATAAAAAAACGACCGGCCTTGAAGCTACAAAATTGATGGAAGTGGAACGGGTGGTTGAGGCGGCCAAGAAGGCGAAAGCCGGTGGCGCTTCCCGCTACTGCATGGGTGCGGCCTGGACCAGCCCGAAGGACCGCGACATGGACACCATCGTGGCTATGGTTGAAGGCGTGAAGGAACTGGGTATGGAAACCTGCATGACCTTGGGCATGCTTTCCGATTGCCAGACCAAAAAACTGAAGGACGCTGGCCTCGACTATTACAACCACAATGTGGATACCTCTGAGGAATTCTATAGCGAGATCATCACCACCCGCACCTATAAAGATCGTATCGACACGCTTACCCGTGTGCGCGAAGCAGGCATCAATGTATGCTCTGGCGGCATTGTTGGCATGGGCGAGCGCGTGGAAGACCGCGCAGGCATGCTGCAGACGCTGGCGAACCTCGACCACCACCCGGATAGCGTTCCGATCAATATGCTGGTGGCGGTGCCGGGCACCCCGCTTGAACATGTTGAGCGGCTGGACCCGCTTGAGTTCGTGCGCACGATCGCGGTTGCTCGCATCATGATGCCGAAATCCGAAGTGCGCCTGTCTGCCGGTCGTCAGGAAATGACGGAAGAGGCACAGGCCCTGTGTTTCCTTGCGGGTGCCAGCAGCATTTTCTATGGCGAGCAGCTTCTGACGACGCCGAATCCTGAAAACAACAAGGACATGGCCCTGTTTGCTAAGTTGGGCCTGAGCCCTGCCTGATATGGCCGACAATCCAACATGGTATGACGAGGGGTTAGGGTACATCTGGTTGCCCTATACCCAGATGAAAACCGCAACCCCACCCTTGCCTGTGAAATCCACAGACGGTGTGCGCATCACGCTTGCCGACGGGCGCGAGCTGATTGACGGCATCTCAAGCTGGTGGGCGGCTGCGCACGGTTATAACCACCCGCATATCCTTGAGGCGATGAAAGCCCAGCTTGAGACCATGCCGCACGTGATGTTCGGTGGTTTGGTCCACGAACAGGCGCTGAAACTTTCCGCGCGGCTGGCGGACATGCTGCCGGGGGACTTGAACCGCTGCTTCATTGCTGAATCCGGCTCGGTTTCTGTTGAAGTGGCCATGAAGATGGCGGCGCAATATTTCATGAATCGCGGCGAAAAGCGTACCAAGTTCGTGCACTTCCGCGGCACCTATCACGGCGACACACTGGGCACCATGGCGGTGTGTGATCCGGAAGAGGGCATGCATGGCCTGTTTAAGGGCATGCTGGCGGAAAACCTGCTGACAGACCTGCCGCGCACGCCCGAGGATGCCGAACGTTTTGCCGCCTTCCTGAAGGTGAATGCGCCCGATGTGGCGGCTGTGATCACTGAGCCATTAGTGCAGGGCGCGGGCGGCATGGTGTTCCACACACCGGAAACGTTGCAGTGGATCAGGCAGGCATGCAATGCCGCAGGTGTACTGATGATCGTGGACGAAATTTTCACGGGCTTTTACCGCACAGGTACGCGCTTCGCGATCGATCAGGCCGGGATCGTGCCTGATATGGTGACGCTGTCGAAGGCGCTATCGGGTGGGGTTGCGCCGCTGAGCGTTTGTGTGGCGCGGGACGAAGTTTTTGATGCTTTCTATGACGATGACCCGATGAAGGCGCTGATGCATGGGCCCACCTATATGGCGCATGCGCTTGGGTGTGCGGCCGCCAACGCGTCGCTGGACCTGTTCGAGCAGGAAGATTATGCGGCCAAGGTGGCCTTGATCGAGAATCAGTTGATGGCCGAGCTGGCGCCATGCGGGTTCGCGGATAATGTGAAAAGCGTGCGGGTGAAGGGTGCAATCGGCGTGGTGCAGTTGAAGGACGCATCCGGCATTGAGGCGCTGAAACCCAGGTTCGTTGAAGAAGGTGTGTGGATCAGGCCGTTCCGCAATATCGTGTATCTTACCCCGCCGCTGACGATCGGCAAGGAAGACCTGTCTATGCTGACAGCAGCAATCTGCAACGTGCTGGGTGCTTAGCCTGTATTCAGGCGCTTTTAGCCAAAGAAAAAGCCCGACCGAATGGCCGGGCTTTTGTTTTATCTGTGTTCAGGCGGCGATTATTCGCGGTTGCCCAGGAACTGCAGCAGGAACATGAACAGGTTCACGAAATCCAGATACAGGTTCACGGCACCCATGATCGCGCCTTTGGCAACGGCTTCGCCGGTGGCCATCATATAGTAGCTTTGCTTGATGCGCTGCGTGTCATAGGCCGTGAGGCCTGCGAAGATCAGCACACCAGCCACTGAGATCACGAACTGAAGCATGCTGGACGCCATGAAGATATTCACGATGCTCGCGATGATCAGGCCGATCAAACCCATGAACAGGAAGGTACCCATGCCAGACAGGTTCTTCTTGGTGGTGTAGCCATAAAGGCTGAGCGCACCGAAGGAAGCCGCTGTGATGAAGAAGGTGCGGGCAATGCTTGTGCCTGTATAGGCCGCAAAGATCCATGCCATGGAAACGCCCATGGTTGCCGCGAACGCCCAGAAAATCATCTGCAGCGTGCTGGATTTCATTTTGTGAACACCGAAGCTCATCACCATCACGAACGCAAGGGGCGCGAGCGCCACAATCCAGTGCAGGCCGCTATTGAAAATAGCGTTCAGCATGGTTGGGCTGCTACCCACGAGCATGGCGACGATACCTGTGAGCAACACGCCGGAAGCCATATAGTTATAGACTTTCAGCATGTAGGCGCGGAGGCCTTCATCATATTCCGTGGTTTGGGTGGCAGAGCCAGCCCGGTAGTTGGTTTGATATTGTTGCACTTCTTATGCTCCCCATAGGGTTACGTTAGTTTTGACGCTAATATGGGCATTCACCCTGAACGTTGCAACTGTATTCGCAAGAATTTGATCGCAGAATTTCCATGGTGATAGCCTTTGTCTATCATAGGAAATTCTGCTTTTTATCACTCGGTGCGCAGAACCGCGTTTGGTTTGATGCCCAGCGCCCGGAAGCTTGAGGCCAGCCCGAAAAAGATGGTGACAAACAGGCTGGTGGCCACGGTGAAAATCATCGGTGTGGGCAGGAAGCTGAATTCCATTTCCATCACTTTTTCCACCACGATCCATCCTGTCAGGCTGCCAAGGCCAAGGGCAATGGCGGCTGTGATCATGCCAATCAGGGCATATTCAAGAAGATATGCCCGCAGGATCTGGCCCCGCACGGCACCCACCACCTTCAGGATCACGCTTTCGTAAACCCGTTGGCGGAAACCGGCAGCAATCGCACCAGCCAGCACCAGAATACCGGCCACAATCGCCACGGCAGCCGTGGCGCGCACAGCGGTGCCGATCTGGTCCATCATGGTGTTCACGCTGGATAGCACCTCTTTCATGCGGATGGCAGTCACGTTGGGGTAGGTGTTTGTCAGCACCTTGTGGGCCTCAACTTCCGCCGCGTTCGATGCCTTCAGCGTTGCCATGTAGGTGTGCGGCGCGGCCTTCAGGGTGTTGGGGTCAAACAGGATCACGAAGTTGAAACCGAATGTGCCCCAGTCGATCTCCCTTAAGGAGCGGATTGTGGCGGTGATTTCCCGGCCCAGCACGGAAACGGTGATGGTATCGCCGATCTTCAGGCCCAGGCCTTCGGCAACCTGTTTGCCAAGGCTAACCTCAGGCGCGCCGGAATAGTCGGCAGGCCACCAGTCACCCTCAACCACGCGGCTGCCCGCGCCAAGCTCATTCATGTAAGAAAGGCCGCGGTCACCGCGCAACACCCAGCGTACATCCTGCGAAATTTCCACCTCGGATGCCTTCACACCATTCAGCTTGGTAACGCGCCCACGCAGGTTGGGCACGGTCACCAGTTCTTCAACGCCATCGATGCCTTTGGCTGTCGCTTCAAAGCTGTCAAGCTGGTTGGGCTGGATATCCAATAGAAAGAAGGCGGGGGCCTCTTCTGGCACCTGTTCGGTCAGGCGGGCGGAAAGGTTGCCTTCAATCAGCGCGAGGGTGGCGAAAAGCGTAAGGCCAAGCCCGAGCGAGATCACAACCGCGCCAGTGGCCGCCCCGGGGCGGTGCAGGTTGGCAATAGCCATGCGCACAAGGGCGTTTCTTGACCGGGGCGCTTTCGCTGCCACGCGTTCAATCAGCCAGCTTGTCAGCCTTAGAAGGCCAAGCGTAACGCCTGCGCCGCCCATGAAGCCTGCGGCAAGCATACGGTTGTCTGACATGCCGACGGCAAGCAGTACCACCACAGTGGCCGCCCCGAAAATGGTGGCGACATAGATAAAACGCGGCCAGCGGTTTTCAGGCGCGATGAGCGCCCGGAACAGGCGCACAGGCGGCAAGTCGCGGGCTTTGCCAAGCGGCCAAACGGCGAAAGCGATGGTGATCATCAGGCCGTAAAGGGCGGCAAGCACCAGTGCCACAGGGTAAACCCCGCCACCGGGCTTCACCGGCAGTGTATCGGGCAGGAACAGCGCCAGCACACCCGGCAGCATGGAACCCACAATCAGGCCCACCAGAATGGCCAGCAGGCCAATCAACAGCACCTGGAAGAAATAGGTTTTGAAAACAGTGCTGCCATCAGCGCCCAAAATCTTGAGCGTGGCGATAGTTCTGGTTTTGCGGTCCATATAACCGCGCACAGCATTGCCCACGCCAACACCGCCAACCACAAGGGCCGAAATGCCCACAAGGGTCAGGAAAATGCCCATCTGATCGATGAAATTTCTAAGCCCCGGCGCACTGGTGGACCGGTCGCGCACGCGCCAGTTGGCGTCAGGGAAAGCTGTTTTCAGTTCTTCCCGCAGGGCCTTGATGTCGGTGCCGGTGGGCAGTTCAAGCTTGTAGTAGAAATTCACAAGGCTGCCTGTGGTGATCAGGCCGGTTTCCTCAAGCGCCTGCAGGCGGATCATCACGCTGGGGCCAAGCTGGAAGCCCATGTTGGCCTTGTCTGGCTCCTTGCTGATAAAGGCGCGAATGTCTGCCGTAACGCTGCCGAAGGAAAGCTTGTCCCCCAGTTCAACCTGAAGCCTGTCAGCAAGTAGCGGGTCGATCGCCACGCCCCAGCTTCCGGCGCGCTTTTCAAACAGTGCCTCGTTATCCAGCATCGGTTTGGTGAGGAAATCGCCATAAAGCGGATACAGCTTGTCCACGGCCCGCAGTTCCACAAGGGTGGAGCGGGGTGCCCCGTCAACATGCGCCATGGTGCGCAGCCGGGCGCTATCGGAAAGCGTGCCGCGTTCGTTCAGCCATGTGCGGGGCTCAGGCCCAAGCTGGGCCTGAAAGATGTTCAGCTCCAGATCGCCACCAAGGATGGATTGGCCTTCGCGTTCCATGCCGTCTTCGATCGCGCGGGTGAGCGACCCAACAGCCGCAATCGCGGTTACCCCCAGAATGAGGCACGCCATAAAGATACGAAACCCGGAAAGGCCGCCACGCAGTTCCCGGATCGCCAGCCTTAACGCCACTGGCAGGGCGGTGCTGCGGCTGATCATTTGCCTGTCACCTTGCCGAGGGGAGCGCCTTCGCCGGTAACGGATTTTGTGTTGCCTGTGTCGTCAACGATATGGCCGTCAGACATAGAGATCACGCGGTCGCACCGGTCAGCGAGCGCCGGGTCGTGCGTGACAATCACAAGTGTGGAACCACGCGCTTCCGCCAGGTCGAAAATCAGATTGATGATGGCCTGGCCGGTTTTTCCGTCCAGGTTGCCGGTGGGTTCGTCACCAAACAGGATGGCAGGTTCCGGTGCAAGGGCGCGGGCAAGCGCCACGCGCTGTTGTTCACCGCCCGAAAGTTGGGCTGGGTAGTGGTCCATCCTGTGGGCAAGGCCAACGGATTCGAGTTCGTGGGCTGCGCGGTCGAACGCGTCGTTCACGCCTGCCAGTTCAAGCGGCACAGCCACGTTTTCAAGGGCTGTCATGGTTGGGATCAGGTGAAAGGCCTGCATAACAATGCCGATGCCCTTCAGCCGGTGGCGCGCCAGCGTGTCTTCATCCGCACCTTCAAACTTCAGGCCGTCAACCACCACTGATCCGGTTGTGGCTTGCTCAAGCCCAGTCATCAGGCTCATCAGCGATGATTTGCCGCTGCCGGATGGGCCGACGATGCCCACAGTTTCGCCTTTTTCAATTGCGAAACTGATGCCCTTGAGGATGTTAACCGGCCCTGCACCGCTTTCAAGCGTGAGGGTTACATCGGATAATTTGATGATGCCGCTTTTGTCAGCCATTGTAATTGTCTCTCTTCGCTGCCAGATAGGTGTTTATTGTTGATTATGTGTCTTAATAAGCTGGGAGCCAGCCCCGTGAAGGTCAATCGCCCGTTCAAACTTTTTTTCTATACGCTTTTTACCATCTTTTGGATGGTTTTTGCGCCGATGAGCACGATAAAAGCGACAGATGGCGAGAATGGGGCGGATACGGTTGAGATTTTCGCTTTCGGGGACAGCCTGACTGCGGGCTATGGTCTTGAGGCGGGGGACGGTTTTACTGACCGGCTGGAAGCCTGGCTGAATGCCAACATGGATGCGCCCGTGAAGGTGACGAACGGTGGCGTTTCGGGAGATACCACCTCAGGTGGCCGGTCTCGCCTTGAATGGGGCCTCGCGCCGTTTGAAGGCGGCAAGCCTGATCTGGTGATCCTTACGCTTGGCGGCAATGACGGCCTGCGCGGCATTGATCCCACCATCACGCGGGAAAATATCCTTGCTATGGTGAAGCTTTTGGCTGACCGCGATATTCCTGTGCTGATCGGTGGCATGATGGCGCCGCCAAACCTGGGTGAAGAATATGCCAAAATCTTCAACCCCACCTACCAGATGGCGTCGGAACAATATAACCAGCCGCTTTATCCCTTCTTTCTTGAAGGTGTGGCGGCAGACCCGGCGCTTAATCAGGCAGACGGCATTCACCCCAATGCGGAAGGCGTGAAAATTATCGTTTCCAAGATTGGACCTGTGGTCAAAGACCTGATTTTGCGCTAGAGTTGGTATGCGGTGGGTGCATGACCCACGATATCTAGCGAAAGGGAGGTCGGCTATGATGCGTTTGTTCGTCGGCCTGGAAATCCCGGAACATATTCGATCTGCGCTTGATCAGGCCCGCGGGGGTGTGGAGGGCGCGCATTGGCAGCGGGATGACCAGCTTCATCTAACCCTTGCTTTCATCGGCGACGTTTCAAAGCGAACAATGCATGAAATCGAAGGTGAATTATCCCGGATCGTTTTGACGCCCTTCGAGCTTGAGCTGAAGGGCGTTGGTCTTTTCGGCAAGCCCAAACAGCCCAAGGCCCTTTGGGCGGGGGTGGCCAACAGGGCCCCGCTTGTGCATTTGCACGACAAAATCTGCTTCGCGCTTGAAAGCGTGGGCGTGGATGTGGAACGGCGGAAATACAAGCCCCATGTAACGCTGGCGCGCTTCCGCCGGAACGCTCAGGCCCGCATTGGCGATTGGTTGACCGAATATGAAACCTTGAAAACACCCGCGATGACCGTGGAGCATTTCACGCTGTTTTCCAGCCAGCTTACCCATGAGGGGTCGTACTATACGGTGGAAAGCCGGTTTGGCCGCGCGCTTGAAAGCGAACCGCATGATGACGACATCTCGGCCTTCGATGTTTTCCCTATGATGGAAGCGGCGTGGTAGGGCTATACGCCGAAACGGTCCAGAATGCTTGCTACCTGATGGGCGTATCCGCCGCCAAACAGGCGCGTGTGCACCAACAGCGGCCATAGCTGATAAACCGCACAGCGTTCCTCAAGGAAGCCGGGGTCTATACTGTACGCGGCTGAATAGGCATCAAGGAAGGCCGGGTCCAGGCCGCCCATCAGTTGAATGAAGGCCAGATCCATTTCCCTGTGGCCATATGAAATGGCGGGGTCGATAAAGCCTGCTGCATGATCGCCATCAATCAAGATGTTTCCTGCCCAGAGGTCGCCGTGCAGCAGGCTGGGGGCCGGTTTGGCCGGGATGATGTCGGGCAGTTTTTTCGCAAGCGCCTCGATCCGACCCATGAAGGCGGTATCAATCTTTGATGTATTCAGGCAGGACTGCGCCATGATCAGCAGCCTGTTTGCTGTGAAAAAATCAACCCAGTTGGCGCTTGCTGCATTCTTCTGCGGCAGGGGGCCGATCACTGTGTCCTTCTTGAAGCCATAGGGCTTTTTTTCACCCGACGTAACCTGGTGCAGGGCGGCCGCATGTTCGGCCACGCTTTCGGCGGCTGCTTTGGCGTCCGTTGCGCCCTGGTGCTCAATATGACTGATCACCAGAATGCCAGTTTCCTGAAACAGCACTTCCGGCACCGGCAGAGGTGATGCTTCCTTCAGGTGCGCTAACATCATGGCTTCAACTGCTGTGGTGTCTGGCTGGTCGGCGCGAGGGCGTTTCGCCACCACTTTGCGGCCGTCAGCAAGCGTCAGGCAGGAAACATCGGCAATGTCGCCACCACGCATGGGGCGGGAGCCAGTGATCGGGCTGCCGAGCGCTTTCGCCAGCTTTTTTGCAAGGGGTGAGGCCATCAGAAATGCTTTTCCCGCACAGCCTGCAATAGCCCCGCAGCAGCCTCTGTTGCGGCTTCGAAGCACAGGTCAAACTGGTTGTCTGCGCCATAATAGGGGTCTGGCATTTCCTCATAGGGGTGATCAGGCGCGTAGCTCATAAAGAGCTCAATTTTATCGTGATGCTGTGGCGCGCTGCGGCGGATCAGATCGCTATAATTATCGTGGTCCATCACCAGAATATGGTCGAATGTGTCAAAGTCAGCGTCGCGCACCTGGCGGGCACGCTGGCGTGAAATGTCGATGCCGTTTTTCCTGGCTGTTGCCTGGGCGCGGCGATCTGGCGGGCTGCCCTCATGGTATCCGAT
>JABXIV010000166.1 GCA_013372925.1 Alphaproteobacteria bacterium | reverse complement strand
GGAAAAGGCGTCCATGTTGGGCGCCTTTTTCATTTTCTCCCCTTGAAGCCCTGAAACTGATCCCCACATATGATTTGTCCGGTCGCCGAATGCGGGGCCAGACGTTGAGCCGACCCGGCAATCTTGCGGGTCACAGATATCAGTCGCTTCACTTGGAGGGCATGAAATGAGAAATTTTGACCTTACTCCCCTTATGCGCAGCACCGTTGGCTTCGATCATCTGAGCCGTTTGCTCGATTCGACCCTGAATTCAGAAGGCGCGAGTGCATATCCACCTTACAATATTGAAAAGCTGACCGAAGACGACTACCGAATCACTATGGCAGTTGCCGGTTTTGCTCCTGAAGAATTGAATGTGATCGTTCAGGAAGGCACGCTTTACATCTCCGGCAAGGGCCGTGAAGAGGAAGGCGAGCGCAAATTCCTGCATCGCGGCATTGCAAAGCGCGCTTTTGAGCGCCGCTTCGAGCTTGCCGAGACCATCCGGGTTGGCGATGCCAAGTTTGAAAACGGCCTTCTTGAGATTGAACTGAAGCGCGTGATTCCAGAGCACAAGAAGCCGCGCCAGATCGATATCCGCTCTTCGGAAGAGAGCGTGAAGACGATTGAGGCAGACGCCGCCTGATAGGCGTTCCCGGCACCCTAGCAAAACTTGCGGGGTGCCACCTCCCTAGTTTCCTCCACGACTCCTCGCTGTCGTGAACCTTACGTGAGGGCCGGGTATTTCCTCCCCCTAAGCTTCCCTGTCCTCACGTATTTTTCGTTCCCCAAAACATTCAGGATTTGAAGAAAGCTTCTGCTGCTACCTTGCTGGCGCCTTTTGCCTTTTTTTCGGTTTCAGAGCGTTCGATTTCGGCATGAAGCCGCGCGATCCGCTCTTCCAGTTCATGAGCACTGAGCGTGGAAAGATCCTCTTTCTCTACCGCTGTCAGCGGGCTGTCTTTCTTCACTGGAAGGTCATCAAAATCCATCGTGCCTCTCCTGTTTTTTCGCGGGCCTGGGTTGTCTTCTTAATGTGGTAACGCCACCTTATGCGGGTAACAAGGGAGAATAAGCGATGAAAGTGATTGAAATCACCACTCCGGGTGGCCCTGATGTCTTGCAGGCGGGCGAACGCGGCACGCCACAAGTCAGTGCTGGTGAAGTGCTGATCAGGGTGGCTGCCGCTGGTGTCAATCGGCCTGATGTGGTACAGCGCTTGGGGCGCTATCCTGCGCCGCCGGGCGCAAGTGACATTCCGGGGCTTGAGGTCGCTGGCGAGATTGTGGAACTGGGCGCCGGTGTAGACGGCTTGAATGTGGGGGACAAGGTGTGTGCCCTGGTGCCGGGCGGCGGCTACGCGGAATATTGCACAGCCAACATCGCCTGCGTGCTTCCCGTGCCTGATGGATTTTCAGCCACCCAAGCCGCAGCCATCCCTGAAACTTATTTTACAGTATGGTCCAACCTGTTTGACCGGGCAGGCCTGAAAAAAGGTGAGACGCTTCTGGTGCATGGTGGTTCGTCTGGCATCGGTTCAACGGCCATTCAGCTTGCGAAAGCCTTTGGAGCAAAGGTTGTTACTACAGTTGGTAACGCGGAAAAGGCCGATTTTTGCCGAAAGCTGGGCGCTGATCTGGTTGTGAACTACAAAGAAGAAGACTTCGTTGATGCTGTGCACGCATTCACCGACGGCGTAGGCGTGAATGTGGTGCTTGATATGGTTGGTGGCGATTATATCGAAAAGAACATCGCTTGTTTGGCGGTTGAGGGTCGGCATGTCTCGATCGCATTCCTGCAGGGGCCGCAAGTAACATTTAATATGATGCCGGTGATGCTGAAGCGTTTGGTGCTGACGGGTAGCACATTGCGCGCTCGGGATAATGCCTTTAAGGGCGAGATCGCAACGCAGTTGAAAACGCATGTTTGGCCGTTGATAGAAGCGGGCAAGGTTGCCCCTGTGATCGATTCGGTTTTCCCGGTGGATGAGGCCAATAAAGCCCATGCCTTGATGGAAAGCAGCACGCATATGGGCAAAATCATGCTGGAGGTAGGGTAGGCGTGTCTTTTGGGGGCGGAAAAGCCACGGAATAGTGATTATTCGTCATGACAGCAGGCTTTTGACCTGTTACACATGATGTGGGAGGAATTTCTCTCCCCCCTTTCAGGAAATCATGAATCATTCCAGAGAGGGCAGGTAAACAAAGCGTTTACCTGGGCGAAGAGGAATTTCCGTAAGCAAGGGATAACGGGATGACACAACCTTTGATGCCGATGGCCACGGCTGTATGGCTGGTGGACAACACGGCGCTAACATTCAAGCAGATTGCCGATTTTTGCCAGCTGCATGAGCTGGAAGTGCAGGGTATTGCTGATGGTACGGTTGGCACCAACATTGTTGGTCAGGACCCTACAGCAAGCGGCCAGCTGACCTGGGACGAAATTAACCGCTGTCAGGATGATGCGTCACAGGACCTCACTCTTCAGGAAGATGATGTGAAGGCACTGCCGCGTACCAAGGGGCCGCGCTATACACCAGTATCCAAGCGCCAGGACAAGCCTGATGCAATCGCATGGCTGGTTCGCAACCACCCTGAGCTGAGCGATCTGCAGATCAGTCGCCTTGTGGGCACCACGAAGCCGACCATTTCGGCGATCCGTGAGCGGTCCCACTGGAATATCCAGAATATCAAACCGCAAGACCCTGTTGGTCTTGGTCTGTGTAAGCAGATTGAGCTGGATGAAGCTGTGCGGCTTGCGGCATCGCGCAAGGAAAAGGCTGCGGCCAAGACGGGTGAAGCTGTTGACGCGGAAGCGCCAGAAGATATGGCGGGCGAAGAAGCGGCTGCAGAAGCACCTGAAGTTCAGGAAGCTGAATAAGAATAGGTTTGCTATTGGGCAAACAAAAAGCGCGAGGGCATGCCTCGCGCTTTTTTTGTTCCGGTTATCTGCCTTTAGTGTCTGACCAAGCGGGTCATTTCCTCTTTCAGGCGGAGTTTCTGCTTTTTAAGCTGTGCTATTCGCAATGTATCAGGACACGGCCTCAGCTCTTCCCGGGCGATGACATCGTCAATTTCAGCATGTTTGGCGTTCAAGGATTCAACATGCGATTCTAGGTTCATACCCGCACTCCTTTTTATTACGATTTTAAGACACTCCCATTCCATCAAATCGTCCGGCGCTTGTCACGGAAAAGATTTGCGACCACTGACTTGTCCTGTATCTTCGGGTACTTAGCAAAGGTACAAAAAACGGTTTTTGAAGGATTGTTGCGCGAAATGGCAGAGACTCGAAAGAAAAGGCTCGTTATAGCGATAACTGGCGCCAGTGGTGTTGCCTATGGCATACGGGCGCTTGAGCTTTTGAAGGATCTGGATGTTGAACGGCATCTGGTGATGTCCAAGGCTGGGGAGCGCACTCTCCTTGAAGAAACCAACTATAGTATCAAAGACGTGCAGGGGATGGCCGACGTGCTGTATCCGGTCAAGGATATTGGGGCGGCAATTGCCAGTGGGTCTTTTAAAACCATGGGCATGTTGATCGCGCCCTGTTCGGTGAAAACAATGGGCGAGATCAGGACCGGGATCACCAGTTCACTGGTTAGCCGTGCGGCCGATGTCATGCTGAAGGAGCGCCGCCGACTGGTGTTGATGGTGCGGGAAACGCCCCTTCACACCGGGCATCTGCGTACCATGACTGCGCTTAGCGAGATGGGGGCGATCATTGCGCCGCCAGTACCCAGCCTGTACGCCAAGCCAGAATCGATTGATGACATGATCACCTATACGGCGGCGAGAGCGCTTGACCTGTTTGATCTGGATGTTGAGGGCATCAACCGCTGGGGGCAATAGGCCTGGGTGGCGTGTTCAGCTTTGCGCCGCACCCTTGAAGGTATGTGCTGACACATGGCCACACATCGCGACTGTGTGATGACCCGCGCGCCGGTTCCGTCAGGCATTTCAACAGAGCGCGCTGTTCCTGTTTTTCCATTTCAAGTTCTTCGGCTTTGGCGTCTTCATAGCCGTCCTGCCCCTTGAGGGCCCGGCGAGCCATGCGCAACGGGGCCAGCCTGTGTTCCTGCCACCAAACGGAGGCTTCCAGTAGAAAATCCCAGTTATCGGCAGAAGGGCGCACGCCGTTGTCATCCATCCAAAGACACAAGAAAAGCAGGTTCACGTCCGCGCCAAGGCTGTCTTGCGCTTCTAGGCAGGCCTCCATCATAGGGGGGTGGCTGTAGGCCCGGGTTGTGAAAGCCCAGAATTCGTCTGGTGTGGGCCAATTGGGCGATTGCTTTGCTTCTATGTTCGGACTTGTCATGCTATAAGTGCCACACAATTAACGAGTTTTGGGGCTTAGTATGGATGAGGATGCCATCAGGGAGCAACTTTCTATTCTTGTAGAAGAGCACCGTGACCTGGATGATGCCATTACTGTAGTGCAGCGCGCCGGTACGTTTGATCTTTTGCAGGTGCAACGTATGAAGAAGCGCAAACTGGCGCTCAGGGATGAGATTTCAAAGCTTCGTAATATGCTGGTGCCCGACATTATCGCCTGACCCCAATGTGGGCCCCGATGTGGGCTTTAACGAGGCTCGTTGTTTTCGCCCTTAAGTTCCCGCTTGTTCTCGTACATTGCCTTGTCGGCTTTATCGAGTGCATCGTGCGGCTCGTCACCCTGCCGAAACGTGTAGGTGCCGAAAGCCAGGCTCATCTTGATGGTTTCACCACCGATCACAAGCGGGTTGTCTGCGATAATCTGGGCAAGGGATGCGGCTTTATCTGCCCCAACCTGTTCATCAGCCTGCGCCAGAATCACACCAAACTCGTCCCCGCCGAGGCGGCCAATCACGTCTGTGCCGCGCACGTTGTCCACCAGCGTTCTGGCTACATGAAACAGGGCCTTGTCACCGGCCTCATGGCCGTATTGGTCGTTGATTTGCTTCATGTCATTCAGGTCGATAAACATCAACGTTGAAGGCGTGCCGTAGCGTTCGGCGAACGAGATCATGCGATTAAGCTCGCGCACGAAGGCCCGCCGATTCGGGATAGGCAAAAGCGCGTCCGTATCCGCCATGTCTTCCATTTCCCGAAGGCGCCGGTTTGTGGCGTCCAATTCACGGCGTAGGCTATCGACTTCCTGCATCAGGGACATGATCGCCTGCTGCACGCGCGGTGTCATTTCCTCTGGCGGGATCGTAGTTACCTGAACGGTATCGCTAATTTCCCTTGGGGCGGAAGAACTTGTGGCACTGCCGGTCTTGTCTGTTTTGCGCACTGAGCGCGTAGGTGCCGTACGCATTACGCCAGGTGTGTTTGTAATTTTCATGCAAAACCCTGTGACCGGTTACTTTCCACTCTTGATAATCCATTATGGCGTCTTTGTGAATCGACTTGCAAGTTTCGTGATCAAAATCGTCACAAAATCGGCAGAAATGGCACTTTTCAGCAAGGCTTGCATTCGGGATGCGCATGCCTATAATGCGCGCTCCGCAAAGCGGTGGATGGGGACCAGCCAGACGGAAGTGTGTCATGGCAATAGAAATGGGATCGACCATGAGCGAAAAAGCGCCCGAGATTGGTATCATTATGGGGAGCCAGTCTGACTGGCCGACAATGAAGCATGCAGCCGATGTGCTGGATGAATTGGGCGTGGCCTATGAAGCCAAAATCGTATCCGCCCATCGGACACCAGATCGCCTTTATGATTATGCCAAATCCGCCAAGGACCGTGGCCTCAAGTGCATCATTGCGGGCGCCGGCGGCGCGGCCCACCTGCCGGGCATGGCTGCGGCCATGACACCGCTGCCTGTATTTGGTGTGCCGGTGCAATCCAGCATGCTGTCGGGCAAGGACAGTCTTCTTTCAATCGTGCAAATGCCGGGTGGTGTGCCTGTTGGGACGCTGGCGATTGGTAAGGCTGGTGCGAAAAACGCAGGGCTTCTGGCGGCCGCGGTTATCGCACTGATGGATGAGGCTGTTGCGTCAAAACTTGATGCATGGCGTGCTGCGCAAACCGAAAGCGTGGCCGAAATTCCCGTTGACGACGCATAAGCGCCAACAAAGCAGATTAAAATCATGACACAAATCAAACCGGGTTCGAAAATTGGTATTCTTGGCGGTGGCCAGCTTGGTCGCATGCTTGCAATGGCTGCATCGCGCTTGGGATATCGCTGTCATATCTTCTGCCCTGATGTCAGAAGCCCAGCCTTTCAAGTGGCCAGCGATTTCACGATTGCAGAATATGAAAACGAGGACGCGCTTCTGGAATTTGCCTCCAGCGTTGATGTGGCGACCTACGAGTTTGAAAATGTGCCTGCCCGCACTGCAGAGATCGTAAGCCGTGAAACCCTTCTTCGCCCTGGTGCGCGTGCGCTTGAAGTGTCGCAGGATCGCCTGACGGAAAAGGATTTCCTCAACGACTGTGGTGTGAAAACTGCTCCCTATATGGCATTCCAGACTGAAGAAGAGCTGGATGCAGCCTTTAAGGAAATTGGCCGGCCATCTGTCGCGAAAACGCGGCGTTTCGGCTACGACGGCAAGGGGCAGCTCATGATCAAGGCCCGCAAGGATATTGAAGGCGTGATGGGCATGACAAGCGGTGTGCCAGCCATTCTTGAAGGCTTTGTGGCATTTGATCGTGAAATCAGTGTTGTGGTGGCACGGTCAGCTTCCGGTGATGTCGCGGCCTTTCCTGTGGCTGAAAATGTGCATACGAACCACATCCTGGATACTAGTACCGTGCCAGCCCAAATTAGCGAAGTGGTGGAGGCGAAAGCCAAGGTTATGGCCACCCGCATCGCCAATGCTCTTGAGTATGTTGGCGTTATGGCGGTTGAGATGTTTGTAACCGACAGTACGGGCGAGATTGTGGTGAATGAGATTGCACCACGTGTCCACAACAGTGGCCACTGGACGATCGAAGGGGCTGAAACCAGCCAGTTCGAACAGCATATTCGTGCCATTTGCGACCTGCCTCTTGGGCCAACGGATGCCCGCGGTAATGTGGTGATGAAAAACCTGCTGGGCGAGGATATTCTGGATTTTGAGAAGTATCTCGCCGATCCAAAAGCCCATTACCATCACTACGGCAAGCAGGAGCCCCGCGAAGGCCGTAAGATGGGCCACGTTACCTGGGTGAACGCTGAAGAATAGGGCTTTGGCAAGTGAACATAGCTGCTTCACTCCCTATATTTCCTGCCGCAACGGCTTCTGATCCCTTTCCTGTGGATCAGCGAGAGTGGGACCTTACAGAAAAATGGATCACGCCTGATCTTGATCGGATCATAGAGGGACTGACAAAAATCAGGGCCAAAATCGATGAGCAGTTCGAGAAAGAAAAAGCTGTTACCTTGGAAGGGGAGCAGGCTGCCCATTTGGCGGGGCTGAAAGATATTCGACAATACCCTTATGGGTACTGCGATGTTATCCGCGACATGGTGTGGAACGCTATCGGGGATAACATGAGGCATCCGAACAAGGAATCCAGATATTTTTCGTCGTTTCAGTTTTTTCTTCAGGAAGGCGGGCACGCGCGCAAGATTTGGGGTGAATTGACCTATGGGCCCTATTTTCAGAATGCCATCCAGATTGGCGCCTACTACATAGACGCGGCGAACGACACGGTGGATGTGACCAAGCCCAAGCTTGATGTCAAATACCTGAAAGATGCCAGCATGCGCTCGGTAGATGACTACGAGCAATATTTCGACATTACGGACAGTTATTATGATTGGGATGTGTTTCCCAATGCCTTCTTTCCTGAACTTGCTGTTCTTTTTCCTGGGGTGGCACGTTACCGCAAAACGGGCGCACTCATGCTGTGTGATATTGCGGAACCGCTGGTACTCAAAAACTTGAATGCAGTCGGGGCTTTGGCTGGGCGATTTCTTGCTGTGCCCACCTATAAATTGAAGTCACCATCCCCTGTCGAACTTGAAAAAATAGAAGCGTTTCGCGCGAAGATTTGGCCAAAACTGCTTGCTGAAGGCATAGTAAGGCATCCAGTGATTGAAGCTGATTTGGCAGCCGTTTCCAGTGCAGGGGCCCTTGGTGAGTGGCTTCGCAAACAACAGCCTCGGCAAGAATACCGCAGGGCGGTGCGGCGACTGGATTCATTCCGCAAGCATGTATCGTTAGAGCTTCGGAAATATAGTCTTGCCTACTCGGGTGCCTGAATTTGCCAGAAGACGGCTTTAACGGTAAGTTTGCACACAGATTAGCAAATGGGGGCTGCGATGCGTGGGGCGCTGGCAACTGTATTCATATTTCTGCTTGCGGCATGTTCGGGGCCTGAGCTTTCGGGGGAATGGCCAGATACCACGTTTGACAGAACGGTGCTGGAGCGCGTGTCGCTCGATAAACGCATTGTCATTATTGAACAAGTGCCGCGCTTTCTGGTGCCTGGGCAGGGCAGCT
>JABXIV010000297.1 GCA_013372925.1 Alphaproteobacteria bacterium | reverse complement strand
GGCCTGAAAGTGCTTGAAATTATCGAGGAAGATGGCCTGTGCAGCCGCGCGAACGAGATCGGCGATCTGTTCAACACACGCCTTACTGCCCTTCAGGAAAAACTGCCGAATGTTATCGGTAACGTGCGCAACCTTGGTGCCATGATTGCCATGGAACTGGTTGAAGATGGCGACGCGAACAAGCCGAACGCAGCCTTGACCGGCAAGCTCGTGCAAACTGCGGCGGAAAACGGCCTTATCCTCCTGAGCTGTGGTATCCGCGGCAACGTGATCCGCTTCCTGCCGGCGCTTACAGCCCCGATGGACGTGCTGAATGAAGGCCTGGATATTCTTGAAAATACCCTCAAGGAACTAACCAAATAGCATTCGGATCTAGTTCCCAAACTTCAAACCCCGGCTTGCACCAGCCCGCAGGCCGGGGTTTTCTTTTTGTTCGAGCCATAGCTTGAAGAGGGCTATTTTTTCTTGGCTATCTTCAGCCGCTGGATGCGCCAGTTCAGCAGATCACCCACATAAACATGGCCATCATTTGCCAGATCAAAACCATGTGGGAAGCCGAAATCGCCCACTTCCTTGCCCCATTGGCCATAGCGCCCCAAAAGGGTGCCGGAACGATCCAGCTTCAGCACTTCACCTGCCCGGGCATCACTAATCCAGAAAGCATCGCCAACTAGCTGGATGACATAGGGGTTGGCCCCAATGTTCCATACATCCAACAGCTCGCCCTCCGGGTTAAAAATCTGCACCCGTTTGTTTTCACGGTCAGTCACATAAAGCCGGTCAGCTTCATCAACAACGATGGAATGCGGGAAATTAAACTCGCCCGGCTTGTCGCCCTTATGGCCCCATGTGCCAACAAATTCACCGTTCACATCGAATTTCACGATCCTGTAGTTGCTGCCGTCGGCCACATAGATATTGCCGCCCCTGTCCCAAGCCACGTCACTGGGGGCGTTCAGAAGCGTCAGTTGATACCCGCGATCATACCAACCAGTTCCGGCACTGTCGCGCCGCCCCAAGGTCAGCAAAACCCGGCCATCACGGCTGAATTTCAGTACCTGATGGGTTTCCTGGTCTGTAGTCCATATATTGCCTTCGGCATCAATACGCAGGCCATGTGGCACCCGGAACAGGCCCTGCCCCAGTTCGCGAACGAACTTGCCCTTCTTGTCAAATTCAAGAAGTGGATGGTGGCCGCGGTTAAACACATACATGTGCCCTCTGGTATCAAATTCCAGCCCGGCAACTTCACCCATAAACCAGCCGTCAGGCAACGATGCATCAATAATAGATGCTTCATACTGCCGGCCCTCCTGGGCATAAACAACATGAGCAGATGCCAGCAACTGGCTGATGACGACGGCTACAAAATATAAAAAAACACGCATTGGCAAAATCCTATCTCTGGGTTTTCGCTATGCTATTATTTCTTTTAGAAATGATTTATACCCATTTAACAAAATTATTATTTCTTTTTGGGAAAATATAACCATGCCCCGTTCACGCGACATGTTTCATCTGATGGAGGTCTTCAGCGCTGTTGTTCAGGCTGGCTCTTTCAGCGCTGCCGCTATGTCCCTTGGCATGAAAACATCCTCGGTCAGCAAAGCAGTTTCCAAGCTGGAGGACAGCCTTGGCACGACCCTACTGATCCGTTCCACCCGAACCATGCGCCTGAGCGAGGCTGGCACCTATTTTTATGATGAATGCCAACAGCTGCTGCAAAAGCTGGCCACTATTGAGAACACAGTAAACCAGCGTAGTGGGCAGTTGGTTGGCAAATTGTGCGTCACAGCCTCTGTCGCTGTTGGCGAACATTTATTGGGCCCGCTGTTGCCCGGGTTTATGAAAGCCCACCCCGGCCTGGCTGTCGAGCTGCGCTTGTCAGATTCCGAACTGGACCTGTTCGCCGAAGATATTGATATTGCGCTGAGGAGCACACCGAGCCTCAAGAGCTCCAGCCTATACAGCAAGCTTATCAGCACCCAGCGCCGTGTTCTTGTAGCTGCGCCAGCGTATCTTGATACCGCCCCAAGTCTGGAAACTGCGGCAGACCTGCAACAGCACAAAGCGCTCATTTTCAGGGCTGGCAAGCTGTTTGACCGCTGGACCCTCAAGAAAGGCCGGGAACGTCATCAGATATGGGTCGACCCGGCGCTCACAAGCAACAACTATGCATCGCTGGTTGCTGCTGCGCGTGCAGGAGCCGGGATTGCGAATGTGTTCGAATATCTGGTGAAGGACGACCTTGCAAAAGGCCAGCTCTGCCAAGTTTTGACAGATTATGAACAGACCGATCAGAAGATTTTTGCCCTATACAGCCAAAAACGCAGCACGACCCCGAAGGTGGACGCGTTTTTGGCATATCTGAAAGCATGTTTTCCCAAAGAGCCCGACTGCATTTCCAACTGATCTGCAGTCGGGGAGAGTTCAAGCTTTCACGTCTGGTTCCCTTTGAGTTTCCAGCCTATCCCCAATAAAGGCGCATGGGGTTGTCAACGAGCAGCTTGTGGCGCTTTTCTTCCGTATCAGCAATATGGGGGATGATATCGACTAGGTGGCCATCATCCACCATATGAGATTTGAGGTTCGGGTGCGGCCAGTCTGTGCCCCACAGAACCCTGTCCGGGAACAGGTCAACGACCTTCTTCGCAAACGGTATCACGTCCTCATAAAGCGGCGGGCCACCAGAGAGTGTCAGCCTTTCAGGGCATGTCACCTTGCACCAGAAATTCGCGTTTTCACGCATTAGCTTCAGGAACAGGGCGAAATCGGGCCCATCCACCGGCTTGCTAACATCCGGACGGCCCATATGGTCAACCACTACGTCCGTAGGCAGGGACGCGAAGAAATCATAATATTCTTCAAGGTCCGCGGCCTCGAAATAGATCACGATATGCCAGCCTAGGCGCTTGATGCGGTGGGCGATTTCCATCAAGGGGCCGGTGGGCGGCGTGTCTACCAGACGTTTGACGAAATTGAACCGCACACCCCGCACGCCTGCCGCGTGAAGTGCGTCCAGTTCATCGTCCGTCACGTCCGGGCGCACTGTCGCCACACCGCGGGCCATACCGCCTGAATACTCTAACGCATCGACAAGCGCGCTGTTGTCCGCGCCGTGGCAGGTGGCTTGCACAATCACATTCCTGGAAAAGCCGAGGAAATCCCGTAGGTGCCACAGCTGGTCTTTGGATGCATCACAAGGCGTGTATTTGCGTTCCGGCGCGAAAGGGAACTGGTCGCCCGGGCCGAAGACATGGCAGTGGGCATCAACCGCACCCGCAGGCGGCTGATATGTCGGCTTCGTGGGATTTGGGTGCCAGTCCAGCCAACCTTCGGTTTTCGTGAAGCCTGCCATGGCTATTTCCCGACAGACTTGAGGTAAGCATCCAGCCGCGGATACACCCGGCGGGCATTGCCTTCAAACACCTTGTATTTGTCCGCGTCCGACAGGTCGAGCGCGTCCACATAGCTGCGAGTATCGTCAAAATAGCGCCCGGTTTGCGGGTCAATTCCACGTACAGCACCGACCATTTCGGAACCGAAAAGAATATTCTCAATATCGATCACATCAAACAAAAGGTCGATGCCCGGCTGGTGATAGACGCATGTATCGAAATAGATGTTCTTCATTACATGGGTATCCAGAGACGGCTTCTTCAGCATGTCCGCCAGCCCGCGATAGCGGCCCCAATGGTACGGTACCGCGCCGCCACCATGGGGGATGATAAACTTCAGCTCAGGGAAATCCTTAAACAGGTCCCCTTCAAGGAACTGCATGAAGGCGTTGGTGTCTGCCGCGATATAGTATGACCCTGTGGCATGGAATGTGGGGTTGCATGACCCCGACACATGGATCATGGCCGGCACTTCCAGCTCCACCATCTTTTCATAGAAAGGATACCAGTAGCGGTCCGTCAACGGAGGGCTGTTCCAGTGTCCACCCGAAGGGTCTGGGTTCAGATTGCAGCCCACGAAACCAAGCTCATTCACGCAGCGCTCCAGCTCCTTGATGGAATTATCCATGGTGCCGCCTGGCGTCTGCGGCAGCTGGCACACGCCGATGAAGGTGTCTGGGTACAGGTCCATAACGCGCTTGATCAGGTTATTGCAGGCAACAGACCAGTCAAGCGAGGTCTCGGCGTCGCCCACATGCGGTTCCATACGGGATGCGCGCGGCGAGAAGATCGTCATATCATGACCCCGTTCGCGCAAAAGCTTCAGCTGGTTGGCCTCAATACCCTCGCGGATCTCGTCGTCGCTCATCTCTGGCGCTACGGGCTTGGGCAGGCTTGGGTCTTTCAGACGTGCTTTCTGCTGCTCCCGATAGTCCAGGTGCGGCTGAGGAACAATGGTCTGATGGCCATGACAATCGATAATCATGAGACACCTTCTTTCTTGGATGAGATGGTTTCAAGGAGTTCGGTCAGCGACATATCGGACGGGTCTATCTGCAATTCTGCCGACCAGTCCTGCCGCTTGGCGATCGCATCGCTTAGAAGTGGGGCCACGCCAGCATCGGCCACCGTTTTTGCGACCTCACGCATTTCTTCAGCGCGCCGCTTGCCGTGGATCAGTGCCCGCGACATCATATAGGTGGAAAGTTCCGGCCAATTGAGCCCCGGGAACAGATCCCCCAGCGATTTGACGACAGTATCTTCCACACCGTAGTGGTGAGCAGAAGTTAGTGCCTCTGTGACCAGGGCTTCAACGCCCTTCACGATCACGCTGCGGCACATTTTTGCGGCGGAGGCCTGACCATAAGTGGCCGAGAAAAAAGTAACACCCGTAAATCCAAACCCATGGGCCACATCAACAAATGCGAGCGCGTGATCACCACTCACCAGCATCGGTGCCTGAATGCGCTTGGGCCCGATGGGGGACATGATCGATGTCTCAACATACCGCCCGCCAGCTTGGTTGATCGCCATGGCCGCTTCGATCTTTGTTTTCGGCGACGCGCTGTTCACATCCATAAACCACGCGTCTGATTTCATGTGCCCCACGCAGCTTGCTGCGGCCTCGCCGGTCCGTTCCGCGGTTACGGCGCTTATGACCACGTTGGCGTCCGCGACTGCGTCAGCGGCCGACGTGCAGGCGGTCACTGCTTCATGGCCGGCGAGCGCCTTACTGGGTTTGCTGGCCGGATCAGGGAACTGGATATCAAAGGCCGTGAGCGCCTTGTGCCCGAGCCCGACCAAGTCTTCAGCCAGTGTCTGGCCCACTTCCCCAAAACCGATCAGCGCGATCCTTGTCATTCGTCCCCTCCGAACAAGCTTGCGGGCACGAACACGTCCCCCTGCATCAGCTTCATGGCCGTGCGGATCAGCGCTGATTTGCGCGCTTCATAGCCGCCAGCAGTGGGTTCAACCACAACATCGACCGAGAAAAAGCCAGTCGGATGCTCGATATCAAGCTGGCCGGACCCTGCTTTTGTCTGATTGGCCATGCCATATGCCACAGAGCCTTCGATCATACCGGCGGAGGCCACGCTGACGGCCCCGAGCACCCCGATCGCTTCGTGAACCCGGTGCGGAATGAAAGTGCGGCTATTCAGATAGCCGCCTGATGTGGGCGGGGACACCAGCGACATTTTCGGCACCGTTTTCTGGGCCACATCGCCCAAATTCATATCGCGCCCGGCCTGCAGGCGAATGGCTTCAATACGCGCCTTCAACCCTGTATCGGCTTCCAATTCTGCCGGGCTCTCGCTGCCCGTGAGGCCAAAATCTTCGGCGCGCAGCACAACAACCGGCATGCCGTTGTCAACGCATGTGACTTCTATACCGCCATAGGTGTCGGTGACATTTCCTGTTGGCAGAAGCGCGCCGCAAGAAGACCCGGCGACATCCCTGAAATCAAGCGGGATGGGGGCCGCAGGCGTGGGCACACCCGAGATATAGCAATCCCCTTCATAGACAACCTGCCCGCCACGCGTGGGCACGTGGGCGGTCGCCAAAGCGCCTGTGTTCACCATTTTGATCGTAACCGTGGTCTCGCCCTCTTGCGGTGCCACAAGACCCTGTTCAATCGCCCATGGCCCGACGCCCGCAAGCATATTGCCGCAGGTCTGGCTGTCGGAGACTTCGGCCTTGTCCACCACCACCTGCAAAAACAGATAGTCAACATCGATGTCATCCTCACCAGATGGACCAATGATCGCAACCTTGCTGGTGAGCGGATGCGCGCCGCCAACACCGTTGATCTGGCGCGCGTCCGGCGACCCCATGGCCGCCATCAAGACCTGATCACGGCGTGCTGGGTCGTCAGGCAGCTCATCCCTGTGGATGAACAGTCCTTTCGAGGTCCCGCCCCGCATCAGTGTGGCCTTGAAGGATCGCAGCATCAGCCCTTCCAGTCCGCCTGATCAACGTAAACCAGACCTTTTTCCGCCAACCGCTCCCGCATGCTGTAGATATCGAGTCCCAATTCGCCCGCTGCCAGACGCTCGCGTTTGGCTTCCTCATTGGCGATCCGGGCCTTGGCCTTTTCAAGAACAGCTTCAGCTTCTTGGCGCGCGACAACAACAACCCCGTCATCATCCGCGATCACCAGATCACCCGGATTTACCAGTTGCCCGGCACACACCACCGGTACATTAACGCTGCCGAGCGTTTCCTTGACCGTGCCCTGCGAGAATACGCAGCTTGACCAAACAGGGAAGCCCATGTTGCGCAGGTCCCGCGTGTCGCGCACGCCCGCGTCAATCACCAGGCCGCGCACGCCCCGCGCCATAAGCGACGTAGCCAACAGGTCACCAAAGTATCCCGCGTCAGACGGCGAGGTGGGCGCCAGCACCAGAATATCGCCCGGCTGGCACTGTTCCACCGCTACATGGATCATCCAATTGTCGCACGGCGGCGCGCTGATAGTTACCGCGTTGCCCGCAATGAAGCTGCCTGCCTGGATCGGGTTGATACCCGATGCCAGAAGGCCCTTGCGGCCTTGCGCTTCATGAACCGTGGCAACGCCTAGGTCATTATCCAGATACTGCTGGATGATGGCATCTTCCACGCGCTTGATGTTTGTAACGACAACACTCATAGTCTGTCTCCTGAAGCCCCAGTCAGAAATCCTCTGGTCAGAAATCTTCGGT
>JABXIV010000128.1 GCA_013372925.1 Alphaproteobacteria bacterium | reverse complement strand
GCGTCAGATTTACAGTCTGATGGGTTTGACCGCTCCCCAACCCCTCCACGTATATACTAGTCCGCCAGCGATACTCGGGACAAAATCCCACTCCGTACTGGCGTCGCGGTGAGGGCAATATGCGCATATAAATTCGCATGTCAACACCAACTTCCCCTCATTTTGTATTTTTTTGTTAGGACTTTATAATTCAAGCACTTTAGCGTATGGCAAACGCAACAATCTTAGGGTTTGTGTCTCAAGCAGAGCCATAGAACCCAACCAAGGAAATGATGCAGCAAATGGCAAAGAGCGAGTTTAAAAAGAAGGCAGACCGGCGCGGCCCTCGAAATCGCCCCCAAGCACAAGGGCGACAAGGCACTCCCCGCTCGCATGACATCCAGTCTCGTACTAAAACACCAGTACTGGCACCTAAAAAGCGCGATGGGCTTTTCCTGTTTGGGCGCCATGCTGTTGAAGCCGCACTCAAGAACCCGGCGCGCGAATGTGTTCGCCTGGTCGGCCTCGAAAAGGCCCTGAAGGCTTCAGGTCTTGGTGCACTTCGATCAGGCGTTCCAGTTGAAATCGTCAATGACGAGCAAGTCCTCAGGAGTGCCGTGCCATCTGATTCCCCTCATCAAGGAATTCTGCTGGAAGTCCGCCCCCTGCCCGGCCAAGACATCATGGACCTTGAGCCGAGGCCAAACCAAAAGAATATCATCTTGATGCTGGATCAGGTGACAGACCCTCACAATGTTGGCGCCTGTCTCCGCTCTGCCGCAGCCCTTGGTGCACGCGCGCTGATAACACAGGACCGAAACAGCCCAACAGAATCCGGAGTATTGGCCCGAGCAGCCGCAGGCGGGCTTGAGACACTGCCATGGCTACGCGCAGCCAATCTTTCCCAGGCGCTCGACACCCTGAAAGAGCTTGGCTACTGGCATGTCGGGCTCGATGGTCATACAGACACCGAAGTTGGCAGCCTGTCCATGGGTGACAATGTGGTTATCGTAATGGGATCTGAAGGCAAGGGGTTGCGTCCGCTTGTTAGAAAACACTGCGATGCCATTGCGAAAATTCCGATGACAGGTAAAGTGGAAAGCCTGAATGTTTCAAACGCGGCCGCGATCGCGCTCTATGAAATGGGGAAAGCATGACTACTGTTGAAGACGTAATCCAGACCCTTGATCTTGCGCCACACCCTGAAGGAGGCTACTACCGCCGTACCTACTGTAATGCGGAAAATCCGTCAGATCGCGGCCTCGCTTCTTCCATCTATTATCTGATTGAACAGCAAAGCTTCGCCCTGTGGCACAGGGTAGATGCTGATGAGTTGTGGTTCTGGCATGCTGGCGCCCCTGCTATCATCGAATATGGTGAAGAAACCGTTGCGGATGCCAGCTACACCATGGGGCCGGACCTTGCGTCCGGCCAGAAACCCCAGCTGATTATCCCCAAACATAAATGGCAGCGTGTTCGAAGCACCGGTGACTGGTCTCTTTTCAGCAGCGTCGTAACACCGGGCTTTCTGTTCGAAACGCTGGACCTTCATATTGAGGGGCGCCCTGCGGGCCAGTAGAAAGCCTTCGCCCCCTCTTTACGAGACAGACATTTGCACCTAGGCTGACCCCATTCTCGGCAAAAAAGCAATCGCTACTATTTGGCGGTACCAATTATTTTTGCCGCTGCTCGCAGGGATATTCAAGGGGACAAGAATGCTTGATCAAGCACCTTCGCAAAAAAACAAAAACGATCTTTCGTTACAGTTTGAAACGTCTGTTCTGGCGGCAATCGACCGACTGGGTGGGACGGCAGACGAGCTCGAAACTGCCGCCAATACAATGAACACCACTACCCTGGAAACCACTGATGGCATGCGTGTCGCAGAAGAAAAGGCACGCCATGCAGGATCAAGCGTGAATGCCGTGGCTGGCGCGACGGAAGAAATATCCGCATCAGTCGCCAACGTAAGCGAACAGATGGAACGCGCCGCCGACGTGACGGCCAAGGCGCTTGGCGAAGCGAACGAAGCTTCCCGCCTAATGGAAAGCCTCAATGAATCTGGCAAGAAGATCAGCGAAGTCATCAAGTTGATTAACGATATTGCTTCACAAACCAATCTATTGGCCCTTAATGCCACCATTGAAGCGGCCCGTGCAGGCGAAGCAGGCAAAGGCTTTGCCGTAGTCGCAAGCGAAGTTAAGGCCTTGGCGACGCAAACCGCTAGGGCAACAGATGAAATCTCCCAACAGATTGCAGAATTACAGGGAGCCACATCAGATGCAGTCACTGCCTTTGAGCGGATCAGCAGCCGTATACAGGAAGTAGACGAAATTGCAGGAGAAGTGTCCGGCACGGTTAGTCAGCAAGCAGCCGCAACCCAAGAGATCAGCCACAGTGCAGCACAAGCGGCTGAAGCAACAAGCGGCGTAATTGACGATTTCGACCACATTGGCGAAGCAACGAATCGCTCTCAGAACGCAGCAACCGAAGTTTCAAATAAAGTCACAGATCTTCAGGCCCAGGGGGCCGCCTTAAGAAACAGCGTTCAGGATTTTATGAAGCAACTGCTTACCGACTAGCGCAGCCAAATAACCCAAAGTTTACAACATGGGGCGGCACATTCTGTCGCCCCCTAAACCATTTAAAAAACCCAAAAATAAACTTTCGTTATTTTTCTCTGCTTTTTTACATAACTTGCTGTAAAAACGTCTTTTTTCTTATACCAGTCATTAAGACCACACAGATAAACCCACAAACATGAGGTGGGGAAATTCTTATAAACGTTGTTGCATGGCAGCCAACAACAGTTCCCCACAGCAAAACGCATCACTGATCATGTGTGGGGAAAAAACGTGGCAGACACTCAAATTCTGGATACAGAGCTTCCGGTTCTGGATTCTATTTCAATCAATGATTCAGTTATCGATCGTGGCGAAGGCGAGAATGAGATTTC
>JABXIV010000293.1 GCA_013372925.1 Alphaproteobacteria bacterium | reverse complement strand
TGGTTCAAATGGGAAGCCTATTTCACCTGGATGTCAGGTTTCGCGCTTTTGGCCATCATCTATTACCTGGGCGCTGATCTGTTTCTGATTGATAAGGCGAAGATGGCGCTCACGCAGTTTCAGGCCATTGGCATCAGCCTTGGTTTTCTTATCGGTGGTTGGCTTTTTTATGATGGCCTGTGCCGGTCTCCCATCGGGCAGAATAACAGGCTGACAGGCGTCATCTGGTTTGCAGCCCTTGTAGCAGCGGCCTATGCGCTAACGCAGATATTTTCTGATAGGGCGGCCTTCATCCATATCGGGGCCATGGTTGGCACGAGCATGGCGGCCAATGTGTTCATGGTTATCATCCCGAACCAGAAAAAGGTGGTGGCGGCCCTGCTGGCAGGCGAAGAGCCAGACCCCAAACTGGGGCAGATAGGCAAGCAGCGCAGCCTGCACAATAACTACATGACCCTGCCGGTCCTGTTCCTGATGATCTCGAACCACTATCCGATGACCTTCTCGAACCCCTATAACTGGCTGGTTGTGGCAGGGATTGGCCTTGTGGGGGTGATGGTGCGCCATTTCTTCAACCTGCGCCACAAGGGCAAAACAAGCCCCGCCCTTGTTGTGGCTTCTGTGGTGCTGTTTCTGGGTATTGCCTTTTTTGCTGCAGAGGCTGAGAAAGCAGGGCGCGTGCAGGTGACGGCAGATCAGGCAACGTTTGAGAAAGTGCAGGCCGTCATGGGCAAGCACTGCACCATGTGCCATGCCGCTGCCCCCACCCACGAATATTTTCCAGAAGCGCCGGGCGGTGTGATGTTGGACCGGCCAGAGCTTGTTGAACAATATGCACCGCGTATTCTGGAGCAGGCCGTTAAATCGGATATCATGCCGCTTGGGAACGAGACTGGCATGACCGATGAGGAACGGGCCCTTCTGGGCAAGTGGATCGAAGACGGGGCGAAAAGGTAAGCGTGCCATGAGGACGGTGAAACCAGAACCGCTGACGCAAGAAGCCTTCGCGCCCTTCGGTGATGTGATTGAAGCAACGGGCGACGCACACCAGATGGCAATCAATTATGGCCAAACGACCCGCTTTCATGACCTTGCGGAGATCGATACGGTGAGCGACGGCGGGCGCACAGGCGTTAGCATTTTTCGCACCAAACCACTTGCGAGCCCAATTGTGGTGAAGGTGATGGAATATCACCCCAGGTCATCACAGGCTTTCATGCCGCTTTCGGATCGGCCCTATCTAGTGGTGGTGGCGCCGAAGGGGGCATTCGATGCGGCCCAGATAAGGGTGTTCCTTGCTTCAGGGAAACAGGGCGTGAACTATCACGCCGGAACCTGGCACCACTTTTCATTAGCGCTTGAGGATGAGACAGATTTTCTGGTGATTGACCGCATCGCTGAGGATGACAATTGCGTTGAACATCAGCTGAGCGCGGATGAACAGGTACAGATCAGCCTTTAGCTTTGCTGTAAAGGCATTCGCCCGCGATATAAGTATGGCCCACCGTTCTGTCGTCCCCCAGCATCGACAATATGAAAAGCGTTTCATCAATTGATTTGCAGTGCTTCAGGCGGCGCTCAACAAGTGGTGTTGAGGCGAGATCAAGCACGATCATATCAGCTTCTTTGCCGGCCTCGAAATTCCCGATCCTGTCGCCGATATTCAGTGCCCGCGCCCCACCCAAGGTGGCCAGATAGAAGGATTTGAACGGGTCCAGCTTGTGGCCTTTCAGATGACATACCTTGTAGGCCTCGTTCATGGTTTGAAGGAGGGAGAAGCTCGTTCCCGCGCCAACATCCGTGCCCATGCCCACTTTCACGCCGTATTTTTCAGCCTCTTTCAGGTTGAAAAGACCGCTGCCCAGAAACAGGTTTGATGTTGGGCAGTAACTGATGGCGGCGTCGGCTTCCGCCATTTGTTGGAACTCGTCGCTTTTCAGGTGGATGCAGTGGGCGAACACGCTCCGGTTTGTCAGCAGGCCGAACTTCGCGTATACATCCAGATAGCCTTTGGCGTCTGGATATAGCTCATCCACCCAGGCGATTTCTGACATATTTTCCGACAAGTGTGTGTGCATCAGAACATCGGGATGGTCTTCAAGAATCTGGCTCGCGCGCCTAAGCTGTTCATCAGAACAGGCTGGGGCAAAACGCGGCGTAACCGCATAGCCAAGCCGCCCCTTGCCGTGCCAGTCTTTGATTAGCTCCCGGCTTTCGCGGTCACCGCTTTCCGCCGTGTCGCGCACGCTTTCGGGCACGTTGCGGTCCATCAGGGCCTTGCCTGCAATGATGCGCATGTTGCGTGCATAAGCGGCCTTGAAAAGTGCGTCTGCTGATTGTTTGTGAACCGTGCCATACACCAGCGCGCTGGTGGTGCCGTTCCGCAGCAGCTCATTCAGGAAAAATTCCGCGCATTCTTCAGCGTGGGCTGGGTCTGCAAACTTGGCCTCTTCGGGGAAGGTGTAGCGGTCCAGCCAATCGAGCAACTGTTCCCCAAAAGAAGCGATCATATCAAGCTGAGGGAAATGGATGTGCGTATCCACAAAGCCGGGGATGATCAGGCTGCCGGTATGGTTAGTCACTTTTGTTTTGGCTGGCAATGTGGGCTTAAGCTCTGCGTATGCGCCCGCTGCTTTGATGTGGCCATCCTCGATAAGGATCAGGCCGTTGGGTTCATAGACATAGGCCTCATTCGTATCGATAACGGCCGGGTCGTCCAGCATATGAAAGAAGGCGCCTTTAAGTGCTTTCATCGCCACAGAAAATTCCCTAGCAAATACTGATGCAGTGCATCCTTTTTACACAAAAATCGACCACAGGCAGAATTATATCCGCTTATATGGCGGTGGATGTATCAATCCTGACTCTTTGGTCAGTAAAGCATTTCCTCAGGCAAGAACCAAGCCTTTTAAGCGGCTGTCATGAAGGTGAAGCGCTTGGCCGCTCAGGCATTTTCCGGGGATGACTGGCGCGCGCGCAGAGGTTCCCTAACAGACGAGATTACGAAGGCTGCCAGGTTGCATACTTGCCCAAGAACACCGGTGGCGAAGAACATGCCCGCCAGCTTCCCTTCGGGGGCACCCAATTGGCCCATCAGTGTGATGCCAAGCCCCGCTAGAAGCAGGTCGGTGTTGGGCAGAAAGGGGATGCGCGTTAGCACCATCTGGGCGGTCAGAAGCAGTAGCCAAGCGCTGAAAGGTGCCTCCGGTACCGCAACAGCCCACATGGCAACCTGTGCGGCAAGAACAATGATCTGCCGGCACAGGTGGGTCAGGAAAACCGTGTGCCCAAGCGCTGGTTCAATAGAGATCAGATGCCGTCTGAACAGGATCACGATAGGCACAAGCACCACGCCAACAAGGAAGGCCAGCGCCAGATAATATTCGAAATCGGCATTTTCATCGGTGATGACATGCAGTTGGTCTGAGAAAACAAGCGCCATCAAAAGCAGGATTGTGAAGCTGTTGCTGGCCAGGGCAGACAGGATATTGCTGTCTTTGATAGTAGAGAAGATCTGGCGCTTGGGCATGTTCAGCGTTTTTCGGGCCCATAGGGCAAGAAACGCTTCACCGGAATAGCTGGCGACTGCAAAATTATAGGCCCGCATTTTCAGGAAAACATCCAGCCGGGCTTTCTCGCGCTCGTTCCAGATCAGGCCGTAAACGCGTTTTTCCGCGATGGGGTAAGCTAAAAACATGACGGCGAAGAAAATGTAAAACAGCGGTTCG
>JABXIV010000006.1 GCA_013372925.1 Alphaproteobacteria bacterium | reverse complement strand
TTATATTCCGCCCGCAGGCATTCCACCAATCGCATCACATAGCCGGCAGCATAAATATCAAGCCGCCGCAAGGGGTTTGGCCCGGCACCTGCCTTGATGAGCTGTTGCACATCCACGCCTGTGCCGTGCGTGGCACTCATCACCTTTTGGCGAAGATCACCCCGCACCGCCAGCACGGTCATCAGCCATTCCTGTGTCGTCTTCAGCATTGGGGCAGTCATGGTGAAAATGTCCTAACGCGCAAGAGGGGCGGAAACGGGCATGCCGTCCGGCGATGTGTGAAGGGCCGCATTTTCCGGCATATCACCCACCAATACACCGCGCGCCTTGTTCAGCTCCGCCACCAGATCAGGAAACTCGGGGATGTTTGCATCCCATTCCAGCAGCGTGGACGTGCCACCCGTCAACCCTTGGGCCTGCGCATACAGTTGCCAAACGGCTTCCGGCACTGGCTGGTCATGGGTGTCGATCAGGCAGTCGCCCACATCCGTGGGGCCCGCCAGATGCATTTGAACGATGCTGTCATGCGGCAACCCCTCAATATAGAGCGCCGGGTCATATCCATGATTGTGGGCTGATACATAAACATTGTTCACATCCAGAAGGAGGCCACAGCCCGTTTGCTTCACAAGCTCGGACAGGAAATCCCACTCGGTATAGTGGCTGGCGACAAATTCGAGATAGGTGGATGGGTTTTCAAGAACAAGTGGGCGGCCCAGAAAATCCTGCACCTGTTGCACGCGGCTTGAGACATGCTTCAGGCTCTCTTCCGTCAGCGGCATGGGCAACAGGTCATGGCTGTTGATGCCCATAACGCCTGTCCAGCACAAATGATCCGAAACCCATTCAGGTTCAATCTCATGGGCAAGCTGCTTCAACTGCGCCAGATAGTTTTCGTCCAGCGGATCGCTGCTGCCAATATTCATCGACACGCCATGCATGACGATGGGTTTATTGGCCCGCACCCGGTCCAGCACATGGCGGGCATAGCCACTGTTGCCGATGAAATTCTCGCTGATGATTTCAAACCAGTCCACACCCCAGTCTGGTGTGTTCATCAGATAGGGGAAATGCTGGGTGCGCAGCCCCACACCAAACCCCAAATGCCGAAGGCCCAAAAGGTTCGCACCTTCACAGGCAGGAAGGCCCCCAGCACGGGAGCCCTCCGTTTTTTTGCAAGAAAGATCGTCCATACAAACCTTCTGCTAGGTTGATGGCGGCAGCGCAAGCCGAATGTCGCTTGGCGCTGGCGGTTCAGGCATGGTGATCTTGCGGTCATGGGTGTTTGGCTTACCTGTATCGATCAGCCCCTTTGCGGCGCAGTATGAACGCCACGCCACATCGTACACCGCTTCACCGGGCTTGTAGGGCATCGTTGGCTTTTCAACCAGCGTTGGCGGCAGCATGTCCCGCGCTTTCAGCTCAGGCCAATCAATCTTCTCCGCCTTGAAGGCTGGGGCCGGGCCGAATTTATAGAGCTGCATCTCGTAGCAATGATCGTCCTGCGCCGGATAAAGCTGCGACGCAGAGATTGGCACGGCACAGCCGCCAAAGCCGCCACACAGGTTGTCAGCCGGGGCACTTTTGACACCCTTGGCCGCGCTGCTGCTGCAGCTACCGCCACCAGCCGCACTTTGGACAAAACCGCAACCGCCCTGGGTTTTGCAGTCGTTGGAGCCTTTACAGCTATGATAGGTAAGCACGTCAGCACAGCTATCGCTTTGTGGGCCATCAATCGCCATGCCCTGGCAGGCGTGATAAAGAACACCCTTCTGCTGGTTTTCAATGCCTGTTACCAGATCAGGGCATTTGCCGGTTACCGACCAGCAAATGGAAATCCGGTCACCCGAGCCACCCATGGCAGGGGACGGGAATTCAGCATTCCGGTCAGACCAATATGTGTTCAGGGACGTTGTGATCCCTTTGATCGTACCTACCGCCGACAGGCTGAAGGTTTCAAAGGTTTTCTGGCTTTCAGACGCACTGTTCAACCGGTTAAGCGCGCCCGCGACATCGGCTGTGGATGGCAGGTTCGGTGCGCCGTCCTTACCCAGCATATCTGCTGTCCAAGGGTTGGTCGGGTTGTTTTTGTGCCAAACATCCCACGTGACATAATCAGATTTCTTGATCAGGTCTTTCACTTCAACGAACAGCTCATAATGGTCCTTGCCGCCGTTATCGAAACGCGCCTGCGCCGACCCGGAAGCCTCACCCGTTGGATTGCCTTCGTCGTCATAGCCCGGATAATCCTTGATCAGAGCTTCCTTGCTTGGCTGGAACTGGTTCTGCACCGCACCCAGCATCTTCGGCTGGAACAGCTTCACCCACGATTGGTCATGCCAGGTAGCCATAAGCGATTTGATAACATCAGCGCCTTCACCCTGATCCGTGATGGCGTTGATATTGTTGATCAACTGCACCTTCAGCTTATCAAGATCAGCGCGCTTGTCCTCGATGGTGCCGTTGATGCCTGGGTACTGGGCCATCTCACGTGGTGGAGCATTGTTGAACTGGTCTCGCTGGATTGACGTCAGGTGATCCAGAAGCGACGTGCCATCCGTATATTCAATCTCGATGTAGGCCCAATAGCTGGCGTACATATGGCCGATCGACCCGAACATCGGCAAATCACCCTCGTCCATATTGGCGGTGAACCAATCATAAGGCGCCATCTCGAAATATTTCGGTGTCTTCACGTCATTGCCGCGATCGACTTCCGGGTTGTTGAGCATTTCTGCACCGCGTTCGGCGGTTTCCTCAATCGCCATGAAAAGCTGGACCTGGTCCGCGTTCATGGCCCGCAGTTCAACCGTCAGCGTGCTTAGGTCAGGGTTCTTGCCCTTCCAGTCTTTGAAATCCAGAATGTGGGGAATAGCAGTGCTGCCTGCCTTGTAACATGTCCAGCCGTAGGTATCGTCCTGCAACGCGCCACTGGTGAAGATCGGTGCGAAACCAAGCGTGCTCGACATATTCGACGCCAGTTGCAGGTGCAGCATCTCTTCAATGAAAACGCTATAGACCTTGTTGAACACCTGTTCGTTCGTGGTCAGCTTATTACCCGCCGCGGGGCCCGAACCCGGCCACCAACGCCCGGTATAAAGCTTGCTGCCTTCGCTGTTGATCTGGTGCATGCCCTGAATGGAATAAAGCGCCGTCATATAAAGCGGAATGGTGAACAGTTCCACATTCACAGCCGCCTGTGCGATGGCCTTGATACAGGCAAGGTCTGCCTGCAGGTATTTGGGGTCTCGCGCTTTTACGTCGGCCTTGCGCGGCTTGATTTCAACGCCGCTGATTTTCGGATCCTGAGTTGTCATGTTTTGCTTCCCTGACAAATGATGGTTTAGGCAACACTCGAAACAATCAAAAAAACAGCGCCCAGCTTTCCGGCTGAGCGCTTTATGAAGATGGATGGATTAACCCTTGCCAGCCTTCGCGATGGCAATCTGGCCGCCAACCCGGATGAAAGGCCCATTATCGGAATTCACGTCCGGCAACGGGTTTACAATTGTGAATTGCTCGATCGCGCCGGGCTGGAACACAAGGCACATGCTGGAACCGCCATAGCTGAACCAGCCAAGCTCTTCGCCTTTCTGAACCCGGTCACCCGCTTTCACCTGAATGTTGATCGAGGAAATTTCCGTGATGCCAATCGGGATCACGCACACCATGCCGATTGCCGGGTCATCGCTCTCGATAAACACCAGGCCGCGTGTGTTCACATTGGCTTCATACCCTTGGGAATAAGTTCCCGCAGACGGATCAAAGCCTTCATCATACAGTTCGCTAAACATGAAACCGGGAACCACACGGGCTTCCCTAACAGTGCCGGAAATGGGCGACCACCAGCGGTGATAATTGTTACCACTGAGGAAGGTTTGCACCACATCACCGCCGACAAAGCGGTCAATATATTTGCTGTGATCCAGCATGTTCACGAGCGAATAATTCTGGCTCTTGCAATCGAAGCAGTCTTCCCGCTTCACATCGCGCGCGATGCGGTAAACGGTGCCATCATTCGCAGATGTTATTACTTGCGGGTTGTCCACATCCCCCGTCATGCCATCTACGGGGCGGGTGATCTTGATGATCTGGCGATGGAAGAAATCATTGAAGGACGTATAGCCCCAATGCGGCAGGCTCTTTTGTTCTTCTGTTACGAACTGATCAAGGTCGTTCTTGATATAGGACGCCTCAGATAACCAGCCACCTTTTCCGGTTGTGATAACGTTCAGGGACTCGGGCGAATCCAGATACTCGCACCATGTGTCCAGTATAGCTGTCAGCCGCCGGTTGAAATCAGCATTCTTGAACACAACAATACCAGCCTGAGTCCACATCATATAGACAAACAGGCCCGACATGGGAAAAGCAGAATGCGGCACTTCCGGCTCATACGGCGGGGCATTCTGGATGATATAATTCATCGACCACAGCCAGGTCTCAATGGAATCCACCGTATATTTGGCTTTGGGCTCATACTGTTTGTGAACTTCAACGCCTTCGCGGATCATCTCTTCCACAAGGGCTTTCATGGCAGGGGTATGGTCAAGCCATGACTGCATCGCCCGAACGGTTGGCTTCAACTCGTCCAGTGACAGGCCTTCGGCAGCAGCTAAGGCCCTGCCAACAGTATCGCTGAGCCACTTGCCTATATATTTGCTTTCTTTGGGCAGATAGCCCGCAAGAACGCCAAACTTGCGGCGGTAAAACAGGTCGAACGCCTGCTCATCTGCAGAGGCATGAATTTGTGGTTTCTCGTCCATCGCTGGGGTTCCTTCACCATATGCGGGCTTGAAATGATGCCTCCATCCAGCAACTCTCAAGCGTGACGTGATCAGGGGAATATTGCTGCAACATAGTCGCGGCAATTATCAACTATTGATTGCATATATCACACGAACACCCGGACAGCGAGAACTATCTTTGAGAGTATTTTACTCTTTTTATGACACTACTATGAAAAATGGTGTGAATTTTATTCATAAAAAACAGCAGATTACTGAATTTTCAGTGATTACGCTCGACCAAGATGGCTAGCACCTCTGACAGGGCACATTAGAAATTTTACAATGATTGATTGTAATTTCTGCGCGCACGCACAAAACTCAACCCCATCTCTGCGGCAGATAACTCAGTGAGTCAGATAGCGCTGCATATGGTCTGTGAAAAGCTGCCGGCCCTCGGTCGGCCGGGCTTCTGTAGACTGAAAAATTGAAATCGTCATCGCAGCAAGAGGTGCAAGAGGCCCCGGTGAATCAATCTGGACGGCTTTCAAATGATCAGCCATCGGTGCCCCATCAAGAAGAAGGCCCACGCTGTTTGAGCGGTGCATTGCTCTCTGGATCAGGCTGGGCGCGTCGCTTTGCAACAGGAAGTCCGCATGCAGACGAAGCTGTTGGGCAATCTGGGAAATACGGTCCGAAAGCACATATCCGGGCGGCAAAGAAACAATCGGATAGTCGAAAACCTGCTCCCAACTGATTGTCACTTCACCGGCTAGCGGGTGTTTCTCATCCACATATGCCGCGATTGATCTTTTCACCAGGGGAATGGCGTCTATTCTCATTGCCTTCGGGCTTCGGGTGGAAAAGCAGACATCAAGCTGGCCTGCCAGCAACCTGCTTTCGGCCTCAGGGCCGCTCATTTGGGAAAGCTGAATCCTGATTCTAGGATTTTCATCCATAAACGCCAGCATGGCATCTGCCAGCACGAAGTTCGCAATCAACGCTGGCGCACCGACGCGCAAAATGGAAACGCTGGAAGCGACAGACGCGCGCAGATCATCTTTTAGGTCATCCGCATGCGCCAGAAGCAGCTTGGCCTTTTCATAGAGAAGCAGGCCTTTTGCGGTCGGTTCAAGCTTTCGGCCATTTTTACGAAACAGTTTCGCGCCGAATTCCTGTTCCAGATTTCGTACCGCAGCCGTTATTGCAGGCTGGGTGACCCCCGCCAACTGACTGGCCTTCAGAACCCCTTCTTCATCAATCACATGTGTAAAATACCGAAGTTGCCGGAGATCCATCATCCATCCTTTGTACCGCCCGGCCTATTTATAAATTAAATTTATAAATTACTAAAATATTTAAAATTATATTTTTGCATTAATCATGCCTATGACCTGTCCGTCTTATTTCAAACGGAGCAGCGTCACATGTCGTCACCTCATCGCAACCCCTCGCTGGGTATTTTCTATATGTGCCTTTATGCCATCTCGCAGGCGGGTGTTTGGGCGCTTGTAAGGTACCTAAGTGACGATATGTCCACTGAGACCCTTTTCTTCTTTCGAAATTTCCTGGGCGTCGCGACCGTGGTGCCCCTGATGATGCGGGACGGCTTGAAGCTGTTCCACACCAAAAGACCAGGCATGCACCTTGTGCGCGCGGCAGCCGCCTTTATCGGTGGTCTGAGTATCTTTTATGCCGTTGGGCATGCGCCCCTATCCACAGTTGTTGCCATCACCTTCAGCGCCCCGGTATTTGCCGCCGTTTGGGCCATCACTGTAGGAAAGGAAACCTTTAGCGTAGCCAGAATTGCGGCAATCCTGACAGGGTTCGGCGGTGTGCTGATCGTTGTGAACCCGTCAGCAAGCGGTACCAGCACGGGCATTGCGGCAGCACTGGTTGCGGCCATTGCAACAGCGGCAGCTTTCATCAGCGTGAAGGCGCTATCTTCTACCGAGAAATCAGCCACGCTTCTGGGTTTGCCGTTCCTTCTGTTGCTGCCTGCCAGCCTTTTGCTTGCGTCCTTCAACTGGACCACGCCAAGCTGGACAGACCTTATCCCGCTTGTCGCCATGGGCTTTGGCTTCAGCGCGGCACAATTTTTTATGGCGAAAGCTTTCGCCGCTGCCGACGCTTCTGACGTGCTGCCCTTCGATTTTGTCCGGATTTTGGTTGCCTCTGGCATGGGTGTTTATTTTTTCAGCGAACAGTTCGACCTAACAACCATTGCAGGTGGATTGGTAATCCTCAGCGCGGCTATTTTCAGCGCCCGCGCAAGCGTCAAGGATGCAAAAGCAAATGCCGCCCGCTAAGCCATTTCCCCCCGTCAGTCCATTTCCAAAAGGGTGCCGGGTTTCGGTTTTCGGCACCTCAGCCTTCACCGGCAACCCGGCAACAGTCATCCTTGATACCAGCAGCTATTCCGATCCAGAGCGGCAGGCAATGGCCCGGGAATGCAGCACATCTGAAACCATCTTCCTTGGCGCCCGACAGGCAGATGGATTTCCGGTGCGGTTTTTCACGCCGCAAACAGAGGTTCCATCGTGTGGCCACGGTGCGCTGGCAGCCGCCTATGTGATTGAAACACTGTTTGGCGCGGCCGCACTGGATGCCGGGCTGCAGAGCCCGAGCGGCCGCATGGCGATTGGCAAATCCACCTCGAAGGAGGATCACTATTGGGTCAGCGTGAAAACACCAACGGGCTTCACTGAAGCACCGATGACGCCAGAAATCGCCCACGCTTTCACGCTGAACTCTGGTGAAGTGGGCAATTGCTACTGGATTTCGGAAACATCAGCCAGCGCCAAAAGGGCACTGCTTCACTATACTGGCAATACCCCGATCTGGCAGCTTCAGCCTAATCGGCATGCCCTCAAACAATGGCTGAAAGGCCTGCAGGCTGGCGGGGCCTTTTTGTTCCAGCAGCAAGACCGCAGGTTTCTTGGGCGCTTCTTCGCACCGCAGATCGGACTTCAGGAAGACCCGGTGAACGGGAACTCGTCCGCCGCCTTGTTCTCGCTCGCGACAAACGTGCTTGGGCTTTCAAGTCCGACAAGTGACATTGTCGTAGAGCAAGGCCATGCTGTTGGCAGGCCCGGCCAGGTTCACATTCGAACCATGCCGGACGACCAGGGCCATGTGATCCTTGAAGGCAGTGTCTCACCCTTCCTGCGTTTCACCTAGGGGCTGTCGCTCTAGTAAAGTGACAGGATTTCGCCGACCACAGGGTATACTAGCTCCCCGCTCAACTCGGCCCTGATAGCATCCAGTGCATGCACCGGTTCGCGGTAAAGATCATATGATGTGTGATGGATGGGCACGATCATTGCAGCGCCAAGGGCTGCCTGAAACTCGGCAACGTCAGAGGCCGCCATGCTAAGCTGGCCCAACGCCCCTTCAACACCAACCTTGCCCATATGGGGCATAAAAACATCAGGTGCTGTAAATGGCTTTATGGCGGTCAATACACGAGGTGTCGGAAAGCTATCGCCTGTCCAATAGATTGTCTTTTCCCAGCCCTGTTGCCGAAAACTGATCCAATAGCCATTCCCCTTGCCTAGCATGGCGCTGATGTTTTCCCGCCGGGAATGATCCGCCGGGATTGCAACAATTTCTATTTCGCCGTGCCCCGCAGGAATTACGTGGTGACCACCCCATGCCAAAGTTTGCACCGTTGAAAACCCAAGCGCTTCCAGTTTCTCCGCATCATGGTTGGGTGCGATAATTTGAATGTCCGGATCAAGCAAGGAACTTGCCGTCTGGTCAAAATGATCTTCGTGCGCATGGCTTAAAAGAACAACATCAACAATC
>JABXIV010000253.1 GCA_013372925.1 Alphaproteobacteria bacterium | reverse complement strand
GCGCTGCCGATCACGATGCCGCAATCTTCCGTGGTGTGGTGCCCATCGATATGCAGGTCACCCTTGGCGCGCACCTTCAGGTCCATCAGCGAATGGCGTGAAAGCTGCTCCAGCATATGATCAAGAAAACCGATGCCGGTATGGACATCATACACGCCTGTGCCGTCCAAGTTCAGCTCGACGGAGATTTCCGTCTCTTTGGTTTTCCGTTCATTTGCTGCGGTGCGCATGTCTCACTCCTTGATAAGCGCCTGACGGGCAAAAAGCCCTTAAAACTATTGATAGCCCTGCTATTAAGCATATTCTGGGCATATGACGAACAATTTCTTTTGAAACGATTGGCAACATTCCGTCACCTGAAAAAGAAATATGCCAAAACGCGCGTAATTCCACCACAGGGCTTGAGAGCGCTCTTTTTGCTCCCTATATGGAAGCGAAACCAGAAAGATAAAAAGGACATTGTCTCTTATGACACAGTTCAATTCAGAACTCCCCACATGGCATGCCACCACGATCTGCTCGGTCCGCAAGGACGGCAAGGTGGTGATCGCAGGTGATGGCCAGGTTTCCGTTGGCGACACGGTGATGAAAGCGAATGCGCGCAAGGTGCGGCACCTGGCGGGCGGCAAGGTAATTGCGGGTTTCGCGGGCGCAACCGCAGATGCCTTCACGCTTTTTGAGCGCCTTGAGGCCAAGCTTGAACGCCATCCGGGCCAGCTTGCCCGCGCGTGTGTGGAGCTCGCGAAAGACTGGCGCACGGACAAGTACCTGCGCCAATTGCAGGCCATGATGATTGTGGTTGATAAGGAAACCAGCCTTGTGGTGACCGGTAACGGTGACGTGCTTGAGCCCGAACACGGTGTGGTGGCGATTGGCTCCGGCGGCAACTATGCACTGGCGGCCGCCCGCGCGCTTTTTGACCAGCCCCTCAGTGCCGAAGACGTGGCCCGCAAGGCCATGAAGATCGCGGCCGACATCTGTGTTTACACCAACGAAAATATCGTTGTGGAAACCATGGACACCGCGTCCGGCGACAAAGAATAGTCAGGAGTACCCCAATGACCAGTTTTTCCCCACGCGAGATCGTGTCGGAGCTCGACCGCTTTATCATCGGCCAGAAGGACGCCAAGCGCGCTGTTGCTGTGGCGCTTCGGAACCGTTGGCGTCGCCAGCAGCTTGATGGCCAGATGCGCGAAGAAGTGCTGCCAAAAAACATCCTGATGATCGGCCCAACGGGCGTGGGCAAGACCGAGATTTCCCGCCGCCTGGCCAAGCTTGCAGAAGCGCCTTTCATCAAGGTTGAAGCCACCAAGTTTACGGAAGTGGGCTATGTGGGCCGCGATGTCGAGCAGATCATCCGCGACCTGATCGAGAACGCCATCATGATGATGCGCGAGAAGAAGCGCAAGGAAGTGAAGGCCAAGGCTGAAGTGCAGGCAGAAGAGCGCGTGCTGGACGGCCTTGTGGGCGCGGGCGCAGGCGAAGCAACCCGCCAGAAGTTCCGCAAGATGCTGCGCGAGGGCGAGCTGGGAGAGAAGGAAGTCGAACTTGAGGTGGAAGACACCACAAACCCCTTCCCGCAAATGGACATCCCCGGCATGCCGGGCGCAAGCGTGGGCATGCTGAACCTGGGCGACATGTTCGGCAAGGCCATGGGTGGCCGCAAGGTTACCAAACGTATGAAGGTGAACGATGCCTATGACGTGCTGATGGCGGAAGAAGCCGACAAGCTGGTGGACGAAGAAAGCATCACCCGCGAGGCGATCCATCTGGTGGAAAACCACGGCATTGTGTTCCTTGATGAGGTGGACAAGATTTGCGCCCGCGAAGACGCCCGTGGTGGGGACGTTAGCCGTGAAGGCGTGCAGCGTGACCTGCTGCCGCTGATTGAAGGCACGACGGTTTCAACCAAGCATGGTGCAATCAAGACCGACCACATTCTGTTTATCGCGTCGGGTGCTTTCCACCTGGCAAAGCCATCTGACCTGTTGCCGGAACTGCAGGGCCGCCTGCCGATCCGCGTGGAACTCAGTGCCCTGACGGAAGAAGATTTCAAGCGCATCCTGACCGAGCCTGACTATAGCCTCATCCGCCAATATACCGCGCTGATGGGCACGGAAGAGGTAACGCTTGAGTTCACTGAGGACGGTATCAACGAGATCGCGCGTATTTCCGCCCACTTTAATGAGACGGTTGAAAACATCGGCGCCCGCCGCCTGCATACGGTGCTTGAAAAGGTGCTTGAGGAAATCAGCTTCGATGCATCGGACAAATCGGGCAGCGAAGTGAAAGTGGATGCCGCGTTCGTGCGCAAACATATGGGTGAACTGGCAGAGACCGATAACGACCTGTCGAAGTTCATCCTTTAGCGCATCATCATATTGAAGCCTTTTGAGGAATTTCATAAGCTGTCACCCCGGCGCTTGATGCCGGGGTCCATTTTAGAGGGGCGTCGTCACTGTGTGTCAATGGATACCGGGGTCAAGCCCCGGTATGACAATTGAATTGAGTATAGCGGGAACGTCTTATGGCTTATGATACCAACAATATCTTCGCGAAAATCCTGCGCGGTGAAATCCCGTGCAACAAGGTCTATGAAGACGAATTTGCGCTGGCGTTCCATGACATCAACCCGCAGGCACCCGTGCATGTGTTGGTGATCCCGAAGGGTGAGTATGTCTCAATGGCGGATTTTTCAGCCGACGCACCGGCTGACCTGATGGTCGGCTTCTTTCGCGCTGTCGGCAAGGTGGCGGATGAGCTTGGGCTTGTTGAACCGGGCTACCGCATGCTCGCGAACGCGGGCACCAACGCGCACCAGGAAGTGCCGCACCTGCATAT
>JABXIV010000125.1 GCA_013372925.1 Alphaproteobacteria bacterium | reverse complement strand
CCATCCTGACTTCTGGTCGCTGATTTTCATCTACATCTGGGCGGGTCCGCACCACTTGCATTATACGGCGCTGCCTGATTGGGCGCAGACACTGGGCATGACCTTCTCGATCATGCTGAGGATGCCTTCCTGGGGTGGCATGATCAACGGTATGATGACGCTTTCCGGCGCGTGGCACAAACTGCGTGAAGATCCGGTTTTGCGCTTTATGATTATCTCGCTCGCATTCTACGGCATGAGCACCTTTGAAGGCCCGCTGATGTCTATCAAGGAAGTGAACGCGCTGTCGCATTACACTGACTGGACGATCGGTCACGTACACTCTGGTGCGCTTGGCTGGGTAGCCTTCATCAGCTTTGGTGCGATCTATTATCTGGTGCCGGTACTGTGGAAGAAGAAAGAGCTTTATTCCCTCAAACTGGTGAATACGCACCTGTGGATCTCCACGATCGGTATTGTGCTTTATATCGCTGCAATGTGGGTGTCTGGTATCATGCAGGGCCTGATGTGGCGCTCTTATGACAGCATGGGCTTCCTGGAATACAGCTTCGTTGAAACTGTCATGGCCATGCATCCGTTCTACCTGATCCGAGCCCTGGGGGGACTGCTGTTCCTGACCGGTGCACTGATCATGGTGTACAACCTTATCAAAACAGTTCGTGGGGACGCAGTTCCTGCACGCAGCCTTGGTGAAGAGGAGGCAGCGCATGCTTAAGAAACATACGGTTGTTGAAAAAAATTCCGTTCTGATGCTGATCTTCGTTGTGATCGTCATCTCTATCGGCGGTATTATTGAGATTGTGCCACTGTTCCGGATGGAAACCACGATCGAGCCAGTAAAAGGGGTACGCCCATATACGCCGCTCGAACTGGCGGGGCAGAATGTCTATATCCGCGAGGGCTGCTATAACTGTCATAGCCAGCAGGTTCGTCCGCTGCGTGATGAAGTAGAGCGGTATGGTCACTATTCTCTCGCAGCTGAGAGCATGTATGACCACCCATTCCAGTGGGGCTCCAAACGGACAGGGCCAGATCTTGCTCGTGTAGGCGGCAAGTATTCCGACCTGTGGCACGTTCAGCACATGATCCGTCCGCAAGATGTTGTGCCGGAATCGATCATGCCTGGGTATGCTCACTTGTCTCACAAGGGCGCAAACCTTGAAGATATCGGCAAGGATATGACAGCCTTGAGGATGGCGGGTGTTCCCTATACCGATGAACAAATTGCCAATGCTTATAATGACGCAATGGCACAAGCTCAGGATGAAAGTGACCATCATGACGGCTTGATGGAGCGTTACAGCAAAGTAAATGCCCGGAACTTTGATGGGCAGGCAACCACCACTGAAATGGATGCGCTTATCGCGTATCTGCAGGTGCTGGGCACGATGGCTGAACTCAAAGATTACACCCATGATGGAACGAAGAGGAGTGGCCAATGATGGACTGGTTATCCGATAACGCGGGCCTGACAGGGCTGCTGTTCTTCTTCTCTGTCTTTTGCGGCATTGCTTTTTGGGCATTTCGTCCGAGCCAAAGGCAGGTCATCGAAAACCACAGGTTTATTCCTCTTGAAGGGGACGAGGCATGAGTGACAATCAAGTAGAAAAAGATGCTGTATCGGGCGTTGAGACGACCGGCCATGAATGGGATGGCATCAAGGAATTGAACAACCCGGCACCACGTTGGTGGTTAGGCGTTCTTCTGATTTCCATCATTTGGTCTATCGGCTATTGGGTGGTTTACCCAGCATGGCCAACACTGTCCGGTGATGGGGAGCGGGGTGGCACCAAAGGCTCTTTCGGCTGGACGCAATATAGCCAGTTGAAAGAAAGCCAAGCTGAGATCGTTGCGCGAAAGGCGGCGTATCTTGACCGCTTCAATGCAGCCTCGTTCGATCAGATCAAAACGGATGAAGAACTGTATGCTTTTGCCGTTGCTGGCGGTGCTTCTGCCTTTAAGGACAATTGCGCAACTTGCCACGGTACTGGCGGTACCGGTTCTGCGGGGTACCCGAACCTGTTGGATGATGACTGGCTGTGGGGTGGGGATGTGAATACTATTCATGAAACCATCCGTGCCGGTGTACGCGCCAACCATGATGAGACGCGCTTCTCTGAAATGCCTGCCTTTGGCGAAATGCTGAGCGGCCAGGAAATTAGCCATATTTCAGACTATGTGCTGAGCTTCTCTTCTGGTGCCGCTTATGACGGCGAAGGCAAGGATCTGTTTGAGATGCAGTGTGCCAGCTGTCACGGCGAAGATGGCAAAGGCATTCGCGACTTTGGGGCTCCAAACCTGGCCGATGCCATTTGGTTCTACGGTGGCACCAAAGGGGACATCATGTCACAGATACGGCAGCCTCAGCATGGTGTAATGCCTGCTTGGGAAGCCCGCCTGAGTGAGAGCACAATCAGGCAGCTTGCCATATATGTGCATTCACTGGGTGGCGGTGAAGAATAGTAGGAGTAACTCCAATGAGCGACAGTGCGGCTCCCATCAAGTTCTTTGAAAAAAAGGAACGCGTGTTTCCCAAGCGAGTTTGGGGTAAGTATCGTAAGCTAAAGTGGGCGGTGATGATTGTAACTCTCGCCATCTATTATCTTGCGCCTTTCCTTCGCTGGGACCGGGGGCCGCTTGCGCCGGATCAGGCTATCCTTATTGATATGCCTGCACGGCGTGCTTACTTCTTCTTCATCGAAATTTGGCCGCAAGAGGTTTATTACCTGACGGGCATTCTCATTCTTGCGGCTGTTGCCCTGTTCTTTGTTACCAGTTTGTTCGGCCGTGTGTGGTGCGGCTATGCCTGTCCCCAGACCGTCTGGACCGACCTGTTTGTCTGGGTTGAACGGATCGTGCAAGGCGACCGGGCAGCCCGGATGAAGCTCAAGAAGGCACCATGGTCCCTTGGCAAACTTTGGAAAATGGCTCTGACGCATTCTCTGTGGCTGTTGATCGGTTTGCTTACTGGCGGTGCTTGGGTCTTCTATTTCAATGACGCTCCAACGCTGCTTGACGAGATTTTGCACCTGCATATTCCCACAACCACGTTGGGATGGATTTTGGCGCTGACGTTTTCTACCTATCTGATGGCGGGGTTCGCACGCGAACAGGTTTGCATGTATATGTGCCCCTATTCGCGGTTCCAATCTGCCATGTTCGACAAAGATACGATGATCATCACTTATGATGAGGATCGAGGCGAGCCGCGCGGCAAACATAAAAAAGGTGAAAGCTGGGATGGCAGGGGACACTGCATTGACTGCACCGCCTGTGTGCAAGTCTGCCCGATGGGTATTGATATTCGTGACGGCCTGCAGATGGAGTGTATCGCGTGTGGGCTTTGTGTGGACGCCTGCAACAACATCATGGACAAAGTTGATTTGCCACACGGCCTGATCCGCTATGACACCACGCACAATCAGGAAGAACGCATTGCAGGCCGGGAAGAAAAAAACATCAACACACATATCCTCCGCCCGCGTACCTTCTGGTATATGGCAATCTTGTCTGTTGTTGGTGCAGTAATGCTCTATTCCCTGGTTAACCGTGCACCGCTTGATTTGCATGTGCTGCATGACCGGAACCCGCTTTTTGTTACGCTGTCTGATGGCGCCGTTCGCAACGGCTATAACGTCAAAATCTTGAACAAGGCCTATGACGACAAATACTACCGCCTGAAAGTTGAAGGGCTGGATGGCTATACCATTCGCATTCAGGGCGCAGGCGATGTTACGCCGGACAATCTGCATGTCTTTGCCGATAGTGTTGGTCATTTCCGTGCTTTTGTAACGGCACCGAAACAGAATACTGCGCGCAAAGAAATTCGTTTCATTATCGAAGAAGTTGGCGAACAGGGGGCTGCAGAAATGCAGACTGATGTTTATGAAAGCCACTTCGCAAGCAGCAATCATTAAAGATGGCGGAAATGACAGAGCAAGCTGCACATAAAAGTGATCGCTGGATTCCCTGGAGTATCGTTGCTTTCTTTGTGGTGGTAGCCATTCTTGACGGCATCTTTGTGTATTTGGCAACCAGTTCCCATACGGGGGTTGTTACCAAACATGCTTATGAAGAGGGCTTGAACTACAATGATACCGTTGCTGAAGCGGAAGCGCAGGCAAGTCTGGGGTGGACAAGTGATTTAGAGATCATCGCAGTGGGTGATGCGGATCAATTGGTTTTCCGGCTTGCTGATGCTAATGGCGCAGCGATTGAAGGAGCCACCGCCCGCGCGGAGTTTATTCGCCCAACGCAGGGCGGCATGGACTTCGGGTTGCCTCTTGAGCAGAATGGTGCCGGGCAATATGTGGCAACGGTGGCATTCCCGCGTGCCGGCCAATGGGATGTACGAGTATTTGTGCAATGGAAGCAAAAGCGATACCAGCAAACCAAACGAGTGGTTGTTGCGAAATAAAGGCCTGCAAGCACTGTGGAGCAGAAACGACCGGGGGCGCTGATTTCTGCTGTCCGGGTTGTGAAACAGCCCATGCTGCGGCCGATACGCTGGAAGACCGTGCAGCATACTCCCTGTTGGCTCACGACAATGAAGACGGCAGTTACACCCTCTCTTTGGGTGTGGAGGGCATTCATTGCGCGTCGTGTATTCGGCTGATTGAAAATGCCCTTTCATCCGAACCGGATGTTGATCTGGCGCGGGTGAATATGTCGACAGAGCGCCTTACGGTAACATGGACCGGCCCGCGTGATCGTGGCGATACGTTGGGCGCTGCCGTCACAAAGCTTGGCTATAAACTTCATGCGTTGAACGACAACGAAGATGTGTCAGCCAGCAAGGAAAAAGCCTTGCTGCGGGCGATCGCGGTTGCGGGCTTTGCTGCAGGTAACATGATGCTGATCTCGGTTGGTTTGTGGTCAACTGATGGTGAGACCATGGGCATGGCCACCCGTGAACTGTTTCATTGGATTTCTGCGCTGATTGCTTTGCCGACTGTTGTATATGCGGGCCAGCCTTTTTTCCAATCCGCCTGGGCGGTTTTAAAGGAACGACACACCAATATGGATGTGCCGATTTCTCTTGCTGTGACCCTGGCTTGTGTCATGAGCATTTCCGAAACCCTGCGTCAGGGCGAACATGTCTATTTCGATAGCGCGGTGATGCTGCTTTTCTTCCTTCTTATCGGTCGGTATCTGGACGCCCGGGCAAAGGGCAAAGCACGGGAGTCTGCCTCCAAGTTGCTGTCGCGCCTGATGGGGGTGGCCACGGTTCTTGAAGATGGCAAGGTAACGCAGGTTCCGATTAAGGAACTGAAAGAAGGCGCCCTTGTGTTGGTGGCTACAGGCGAAGCCGTGGCGGCAGACGGTGTTGTCGAAAAGGGTTCGTCGGCTATTGATATGTCGCTGATTACGGGGGAGACGTTGCCTGAAAGCGTTGCTATCGGCAGCGATGTTTTTGCGGGAACGGTTAACCTTTCTGCGCCACTTCAGGTACGTGTTTCCAAAGCCAGCGAAAAGAGCCTCCTTAGTGAGATCGTTAAGCTGATGGAAGTGTCTGAGCAGGGGCGGGCAAAATATGTACGCCTCGCTGACAAGGCTGCCAGCCTATACACGCCTGTGGTTCATGCAATGGGCGCGCTAACCTTCATCGGTTGGTGGCTTCTGATGTCGGCCCCATGGCAAGTGTCATTGCTGCATGCCGTTACTGTGCTGATTATTACCTGCCCGTGTGCATTGGGGCTTGCGGTTCCTGTGGTACAGGTGCTGGCCAGCGGCAAGCTGATGCAGGCTGGTGTGTTGTTGAAATCTGGTGATGCCCTCGAAAAATTGACCGGTATCGACACCGTGGTGTTTGACAAAACAGGCACGCTTACTGTTGGCCGACCAGAACTACAGTTCACCGATGCCAGTGGGGAAAGCTTTAAAATAGCTGCATCGATGGCATCTCACAGCCGACATCCCCTGGCGCAGGCACTTCGGGAAGCATTCGGCGATCAGGAGCTTCTAGCAATTGATGTTGCAGAAGTTCCCGGCCATGGTCTGGAAGCGCATTTTGAAGGCCACACTATACGTCTGGGCAGCAGGGCTTGGTGCGGCAAGGAAACGGAAACCGGCGATGCCCATCTGGAACTATGGCTTGCGGTCGATGGTGATGTGAAAGCCCGTTTCGCTTTTGCGGATATCTTGCGGGATGATGCGCAGGCCATTGTGCAGGCCCTGAAAGCACGGGGGCTTGAGGTGCATCTGTTGTCCGGCGACAGGCATGTGGTTGCGAAAGAGATCGCGGATGCGGTGTCGATTGAGTATGTAAGCGCTGGCGTAAAGCCCGCCGAGAAAGTGGCTTATCTGAACACCTTGAAAGAAGCGGGACGGTCCATTCTGATGGTTGGCGACGGCCTGAACGACGCGCCCGCCTTGGCAGCAGCCACAGTTTCCATGTCACCTTCAACTGCGATGGATATCACCCAGAATACGGCGGACATCGTTTTTCAGGGCGAGCAGCTTTCGCCAGTATTGACAGCTTATGATCATGCGGTTTTCTCAACCAAATTGGTAAAAGAGAATTTTGCCTTGGCTGCAATCTATAATGTAATTGCCATTCCAGCGGCGGTTCTTGGCTTCGTGACCCCCCTTGTGGCAGCAGTTGCCATGTCAGGGTCGTCTCTCATCGTAATCTTGAACGCTTTCCGGCTTAATCTGAAGAAGGCTTCCTAGATGGATATCCTGATCTACCTGATTCCTATCGCCCTGACACTCGGTCTTGTTGGGCTGGCCGGCTTTTTGTGGACCTTGAAAAGCAATCAATATGAAGACCTGGAGGGCGCTGCCCACCGAATTTTACTTGATGATGAAGACGAAGAAACTAATTCGGAAAAATAATTCGTTATTTTGGCTTTTTCGGCGAATATATTGACTTTGATCAAGGCTGCGGCACCCACTATTTCCTAATTATTTCCTTGATACAAATATACGAGGAAATAGACATGCGTATCTCGAATTTTTTGAAAGTTCTGACTTGTGCAGCAGCTCTTCAAGTTGGTGCCGGTGTGGCGCAAGCCGATAGCGATAAAGGCCCATGGCAGGTGCGCCTTCGCTTGATCGATGTAGCACCGGATGAAAGCAGCACGGTTTCAATCGGCGGTCAGGCAAATGTCGACTCTTCCGTAGTGCCGGAATTGGACATCTCCTACTTCTGGACAGACAATTGGTCTACCGAGCTTATTCTCGCTACATCAAAGCATGACGTGACCGCGACAGGCACGGCGCTTGGCGACCTTAGCCTTGGCCACACTTGGGTGCTGCCACCAACCCTTTTGATGCAGTATCACTTCAACCCAGAAGGCACTTTCCGCCCTTACATGGGTGCTGGCGTGAACTATACGTTCTTCTACAACGGTAAATCTGGCGATGTAGACAGCATCAATTATGACAACGGGTTTGGTTTCGCGCTTCAGGCGGGTACTGATATCGCGATTGATGAAGACTGGTTCATCAACCTGGATGTGAAGAAGCTGTGGTTGAATACTGATGTAAGCATCAACGGTGGCGCTGTTACTGCAGACGTTGACCTTGATCCATGGGTCTTCGGTGTTGGTTTCGGATACCGTTTCTAAGTCGAACAGTAATTCTAAAAAGAAACAGCCGCTCCAACCTTGTTGGGGCGGCTGAGTTTTTATGCGTCAGGCAGTGAACGCAATGGGAATGGATTAAGCGACCTGTGCGTGCTGCGATTTCTGCACTTTTAGATAGCTGTCAAACACGGCGCAAACCAGTCGAACCGCTTGGGGTACGTCGCCAGGGACTTTGATGAAATCGCCATCCAGCAGCACGAGGCCCTCAAGGGCCAAAGTCCGAAGGCGATCCATGGCATCGTCGAAACGTTCTATAGTCAGCCCCCAAGTGGTGCAGAATTTTTGAAGATCCAGTTCGAAATAACACATCAGGTGTTGAATGATTTCCCGGCGGATCAGGTCATCTTCTGATACTGCTTTGCCGCGAACCGTAGACAGAGACTGCTGGTCCAGCGCTTTGAAATAGGTATGTGTCGCAGGATTGTTCTGCGCATACCCTTGCGGCAGCGAACTGATGGCTGAAGCACCAAAACCGATCAGGGTATCGGCTTTGTCGGTAGTATAGCCCTGAAAATTGCGCCGCAGTGACTGGCCTTCATAGGCTTTAGCCATTGGATCATTCGGTAGTACAAAATGATCAATACCAATGGGAACATACCCGCGTTTTTTTAGGCATTCACTGGCTACATCAAAAAGCTCTAGTCGTGCAGCGCCATCCGGTAGTGCGTCTTCTTTGATAAGCCGCATATGCTTTTTCATCCAGGGAACATGGGCATAACCGAAAAGCGATATACGGTCTGCCCCCAAGGCTGTGGCGAAGGCGACATTTTCTTCCAGGTATTCTGGTGTTTGGTGCGGCAGGCCGTAAAGCAGGTCCATATTGATCTGCTTTATGCCGTAATCCCGCAACAGGTTCACCGCGTCATAAATCACATGAAAAGGCTGACGCCGGTTAATGGCGTCCTGCACATCTTCATGGAAATCCTGAACACCCAAGCTTGCCCGGGAAACGCCAGCCATGGCGTACGCGGCCACTTTCGCTTCCGTTACTTCGCGCGGGTCCAGCTCAATGGCGATTTCAGCATCCTGGGCGACTGAGAAACGCGACCGAATCGCAGCCATCAAACGCTCGAAATCCATGGCGCTAAGCATGGAAGGGGAGCCGCCGCCGAAGTGGATATGGCGAACACTTTGTGAGCTGGAGAGTTTGTTGGCAATTAGATCGATTTCCCGAAGCAGGTATTCCAGATACTGCTCAACGGGACCATATTGCCGGGTAGCTTTTGTATTACAGCCGCAATACCAGCACATCTTCCTACAGAAAGGGATATGGAAATAAAGTGACAGCTCGCATTGGTCGTCCAGATCGCCGAGCCAGGTTGCCATCACAGAGCCATCCACTGCTTCGGTGAAATGAGGTGCAGTTGGATAACTGGTGTAACGGGGCACCTGTTGGTTATGGCGTAACAGTGCTTCCTGCAGGTCTGTGCGATCTTGCATGATTGGTATCCTCTCCAACTCTTTTGTCCACTTGAACCTATACAAACAGCCACGTGCAGAGCATTTGACGAAAATCAACTACAGCCGCTTTTTTCTGTGCTTTTTTATGGCTAGTGAAGGTTGGAGGGTTTCTTTGTCTAAGTGTGCCAAAACAGATACATACACAAGCCTGCTGGAGCAGTATCTGGAAATCTGCAATCGTGCGATGCAGGAAAATCGGGATAGGTTCCCCTATAGCCAGATTTGGCAGGCTGGCGAGCAAGCCTTATCCGGACGCGCTGTTGAGTTGGCCGTTGTAGACGACCAACCGAAGGCGCAAAAATGCGTTACGCTTCATTCCAATCAGATTGATGGCCCGGAGCCCGAAGACATGAGGGATGATCCCCCTGTTATGCGGCTGAGTGCCAGTTACCTCGAAGAGGTCGTGGCTCACCCGGAAAAATACATTGAAAACCCGTCGTTGATTGATTGGGATTGGTTGCAGCTCAGAAAATCCTAGCCGTGCAAATCTTTGCAGGGGAATTCGTTAGAACAGGCGCTGCAAACATAGCCGGACAGTTCTTCCAGATCAGATACTGTTACCATCGACCCCTTGATCGCGAGGGATGTCTCTTTTCTAAGCTTGTTGAGCGCGCGAGAGAATGTTTCTGACTTCATCCCCAACCGCGCAGCGATAAGTGATTTGTCATACGGCAACGTCAGCTCAATCGGCATTGATTGTTCAGGATGGCAAAGCCGAAGCAGGAAACAGCCAATGCGCTGAGAAGCATTCTGCAGCGTCAGGCTTTCAATTTCACGCGATTGACGTTTGCGGTGCCTCGAAAGGGACCCAAGCATGGCGAGAGCGGTTTGATGATCTTCCGAAATGGCTTGTTTTAGCAGGTTGCTAGGCAGCCGGATTACAGTCACAGGCTCAACGGCCGCGGCCCCAAAACTATGAACACCATCTTCAAGAATGGCAGAATCACCAATCATGTGGCCATTGGAAACCATGTCGATCACGGCTTCATCGCCGTCCATCGTTTCCGTGAACAATTTCACCCACCCGGAAAGGATCAGATAAAACCATTCAGCAGGGTCATCTTGCAGGAAGAGGATTGTACCTTTGCTCAGAATCTGAATTTGGCTCGATTGGGCAAATGTATCCCGAAACTCGGCTTTCATGCCGCGAAAAAGCGGCTGATTGTCAAGTGCGGTTGGGATGTGTAGTTCTTCCCTGCTCGGTGAGGCAGTTGATGCCATGGTACCCTCTGATTTCCTTCTCGCATGTTCCAGATGCGGCCAACAATATACCACTAGTTCATTTGGCTGCAACAATGTGACACTTTGGCGCGGCCAGTTTGAACCCTATTTAGCGCTATTTTCTTCTTTGTCTTCAATTATTTCAGGAAGATTTTCTGTTTGGCCAACAGCTTCTTTCTCATTTGGCGAAAACTTGAGAACAACAGTCGGCAAAATGCTCAGTTCAAGCTCAATGCTGGAAAAGTGAAAACGCCTGAATTTTAGCTTGCTACGTGCAGCGCTTGCCCGGAAAAGTGAAGATAGGATGGTGTTGATCAGTTTCTTCTTTCGGGTTTCCTCAAGAAGAATAACTTGTTCCTCATCGCTGATCATCTCGCGTAGGCGAAGGTGGGGGACAATCTTTGGGTCCAGGCCCAGCCCTACTTCGATCTCTGTAACCTCATAGCCCGCGCGCTCGATATAGGGCAGGGCTTCATTGAAGCTTTGGGCGGTTTTGCTGAGCGTATCCCCGCTGAAGTTCTTAAGGCCGCCAAGGGTGGCGCTATAAACATCGCTGGCGCTTGAACTCCAGCTATGGCCGGGACGACGCCCTAAAAGCGCCTGTCTCATTTCTTCGAGGATATCGGGTAATCGTTTGGCCATCTTGTGCACTCCTTCAATGTTTGCGAGGGTATGGCGAAATTCATATCCTATGCAAGAAGCTTGGTTTTTGCGTCGCAATTGACAGCGCTGTCTTCTGCGTGTAGGACGGATAAGCTGCAACCGTAAAAATACGGTGTGGCAATCAGGAAGCGTTTTGAAAATAAATCACGCCCGGCCCCTGGGCAAAACGCGTCTGTAAGGTAGATTAGGGAAGGTTTGTTGCCTGCCGCTAGGTGCTTTGCCATGGCTGCAACAATCAACAGTGAGGGGTGTTTTCATGCACAAAGTAACAGGTATAGCGTTGGCCGCAGGGGTGGCCTTCTTTTCCAATGCAGTATTCGCTGAGCCCGTTAGCGTTTCCTCGCCGGATGGCAGCTTGAAGGCAACGCTGGATAGTGGCGCGGATGGTTTGGTTTACCGGGTTGAGAAAAACGGTGTGCCGGTTATTGAGAATTCAGAGCTTGGTTTCGTATTTCGTAAAGCCGCGCCGTTTGGCAAGGGGCTAAAGATTGCACAAACTGAGACCACGAGTTTCGATGATACTTGGGAGCAGCCTTGGGGTGAGCGTCAATTCGTTCGCAATCATTATAACGAGCTCAAGGCAGTGGTTAAGGAAAACGGTGCCGACGGGCGCGCGGTCACCATTGTTTTCCGGGTCTATGATGATGGGCTTGGTTTCCGCTATGTGGGCGGTGATGATGCCTTTGGTGAAGCCGAAATTATGGACGAGCTCACTGAATTCACCTTCGCTGAACCAGCGACAGCCTGGTGGATACCTTCCCGCGAGCATAACCGCTATGAGTATATCTATCAGGAAACGCCGCTCGCTGACGTAACGATCGCGCATACGCCGATTACGATGCGCACAAAGTCCGGCCTCTATGTCAGCCTGCACGAAGCAGCGCTTCTGGATTATTCCGGCATGTCTCTTCTGAAGAAAGAGGGGCGTACTTTTGAGGCCGATCTGTCACCATGGGCTGATGGCGCGAAAGTTAAGCTGGCTGGCGCGTTCAAAACACCGTGGCGCACGTTGCAAATTTCCGATGAGGCGACAGGCCTTTTGGATTCCAGCCTTATCCTTAACCTGAATGAGCCAAACCGCTTGGGTGATGTTTCCTGGGTTGAGCCGGGCAAGTATGTTGGTATCTGGTGGGGCATGCACCTTGCCCTTAATACTTGGGGGTCTGGCCCCAAGCATGGGGCAACTACGGAAGAGACGAAGAAGTATTTGGATTTCGCATCCAAATACGGTTTCAAAGGCGTATTGGTGGAAGGCTGGAACGAAGGCTGGGACGGTGACTGGTTCAATAACTGGAACCTGATGAATTTCACGACGCCTTACCCGGATTTCAATTTTCCTGAGTTGGCGGAGTATGCCCGCGAACGCGGCGTGCGGATCATCGGTCACCATGAAACATCCGGTGGTGTCACTAATTACGAAAACCAGCTTGAAGATGCTTTCGACCTGTATGAAAAAATGGGCGTGCGGCAGGTGAAAACTGGCTATGTGGCCGATGCAGGCGAGATTGCCCGTGAGGAAGATGGCAAAGTGTTCCAAGAGTGGCATGACGGCCAGTATATGTCTCGCCACCACGAAAAGGTGTTGATTGAAGCCGCCAAGCGCAAAATTTCCATCAACTCCCATGAGCCGATCAAGGACACTGGCTTGCGCCGCACCTATCCGAACTGGATATCCCGGGAGGGCGCGCGTGGCATGGAATACAATGCCTGGGGCAGCCCACCAAACCCGCCTTCGCACACAGCGATCATTCCGTTCACGCGGATGCTTTCTGGTCCGATGGACTTCACACCGGGTATCTTTGATCTTCTTTACGAAAAAGAGCAGCCAGACAACCGTGTTCAGACAACGCTGACCAAACAGCTTGCCCTGTATGTGGTGCTCTATAGCCCGATCCAGATGGCGGCAGATCTGCCCCATAATTATGAAGCGCGCATGGATGCGTTCCAGTTTATCCGGGATGTGCCAACAGATTGGTCTGAAAGTCACGCCCTGACGGGCGATATTGGCAAGCACGCAACCTTTGCCCGCAAGGAGCGTGGCGGTAACGACTGGTATCTTGGCAGTGTTACCAACGAAGAAGCTCGCACGCTGACAGTATCCTTGGACTTTCTTGACGAAGGCAAGCGCTACGAGGCCCAGATTTACCGGGATGGCGATGATGCCGATTGGGATACCAACCCATATTCCATGGTGATTGAGAAGAAGCTCGTGAGCGCATCAGATACAATGAAGCTGAAGATGGCAGCCGGTGGCGGTATCGCTATCCGTTTCAAGGCCTTGGCTGACTAGGGTAAAGCATCCAGTTGAAGCTTGAGCCGGCTTCTGCCAAACTGCATCGCAGGGAAGGCAGGGGCCGGTTTTTTATTGCGGGTCCAGAGTGTGCCAGAGTGTGCCAGAGTGTGAAAGAGGGAATTTATGCAAGATTGCATCTTGGCGATGGATCAGGGCACGACCAGTAGTCGAGCCATTGTTTTTGATCTGAAGGGGAATATCGTCGCGCTTTCACAGCAAGAATTCAGGCAGATTTATCCCGCCGATGGGTGGGTTGAACATGATCCGGAAGAAATCTGGGACACGAGCCTGAAAACAGCCAGGGCTGCGTTTGTTGAGGCCGAGGCGAAAGGCTTTCATGTCAAGGCCATCGGTATCACAAACCAGCGCGAAACCTCCGTTCTGTGGGGCCGTGAAAGCCTGAAGCCTGTTTATAATGCGATTGTGTGGCAGGATCGGCGGACTGCAGGCGTATGCCAAACGCTCAGGAACCAGGACGCAGAGGCGGATGTTCAACACCGCACAGGGCTTTTGCTGGACCCTTATTTTTCGGCCACAAAACTGGCCTGGCTTTTGGACAATGTGGATGGTGCACGTGGTAGAGCAGAGCGGGGCGATTTGGCTTGGGGAACAATTGACAGTTTTCTAATTTCTCGCCTCACGGGCGGGAAAAGGCATGTGACCGATGCCACCAACGCCAGCCGCACCAGCCTATTTAATATCCGCACGCAGGAGTGGGATGACACTCTTCTGAAGCTATTCAATGTTCCCGAGGCAGTTCTTCCTGATGTGTTGGATAGTTGTGCGGATTTTGGAGAAACAGCGCCTGATCTTTTCGGTCGCTCGGTCCCAATTTTGGGCGTTGCCGGTGATCAGCAGGCTGCGACGGTGGGCCAGTGCTGTTTTGAAGAAGGTACCATCAAGAGCACCTACGGCACCGGGTGTTTTGTGTTGATGAATACTGGCGATCAGTTTGTGCATTCGAAGAACCGGTTGTTGACGACAGTTGCATACAGAATTGGCGGGCAAACCACCTATGCCCTTGAAGGATCAATTTTTGTGGCGGGTGCTGCGGTACAGTGGCTCAGGGACGGTATCCAAATTCTTGAACAAGCCGAAGACAGTGCTCGTCATGCTGAAGAGGCTGGGTGCGACCATGGTATCTATATGGTGCCTGCTTTTACGGGGCTTGGCTCGCCCCATTGGGATCCGCACGTTCGTGCTGCGATTTTCGGCATGACGCGCGCCACGGGGCGATCGGAGATCGTTCGAGCTGCGCTTGAAAGTGTTTGTTTTCAGACAAGCGATCTTTTCAAGGCGATGGCCGATGATGGTATCGCACCTACGGTTTTGCGTGTTGATGGTGGCATGGTTGCCAACGACTGGCTGGTGCAGCATTTGGCCGATATTCTTGACCTGACTGTGGATCGGCCAAGGGTAATGGAAACCACGGCTTTGGGGGCCTCCTATCTGGCAGGTCTGCAGGCAGGGCTTTATAGCTCGCTCACTGATCTATCAGCCCACTGGCAGTGCGAAAGGCGATTTACGCCGGATGTGACGTTCCATGGGCGCGAAGACTTGATAGAGCGTTGGCACAAGGCTGTGGCTGCCGCGCAGGCTTTTGCCTAGTCATCCGCCGCAATTGCGATGGCGAAAGCGGTCGGTGAAACGGCTTTCATCCAGGACGCCAGCGTGTCTTTTTCAGTGGCTGTCAGCTTCAGGCCAAGTTTGGAACGGCGCCACAAAATATCGTCTGCTGTCTGTGCCCATTCTTCGCGCATCAGGTAGCGTACCTCTGATTCATAAAGGCCTGCGCCGAAGTGTTGCCCAAGGTCTTCGACTGATGAGGCTCCGCGAAGAACGCGCTCAATTCTGCTGCCATAGGCGTTTACCATACGGCTAACAATCGCATCATCCAGCCAGTCATATCGGGTATACATTTCCGCCTTGAAATGTTTAAGGGATTTGGCGGGGGTCACGTCGGTGGGCAGGTCGCCGCCCGGCAGCGGCGCGTAGCCTGTCCAGTTTTCCTGATTGAAGGAAAGGAAGGGAGCAAGGGCCTCCATGGCTTCTTCCGCCAGGCGGCGATATGTGGTGATCTTGCCACCGAACACCGACAAAAGGGGAAGCGTGTCTTCCCGTGTGTCCAGGTCAAGGTGATAATCACGTGTTGTGGCGGAAGGGTTGATTTCCCCGTCGTCGTATAGCGGTCGGATGCCTGCATAGGACCAAACTACATCATCGGCTTTGATGCGCTTGTCGAAATATTCGTTCGCCGCATCGCACAGATACTGGATTTCGGCAGCACTGGCCTCCACCTTTGCCGGATCGCCGGAAAACGGCACATCAGTTGTGCCGAGAAGGGTGTATTGTCCCTCATAGGGGATGGCGAAAATGACGCGCTTGTCTGCGTTCTGGAAAGTGTAGCACTGCCGCCCGTCATAAATGGCAGGCACAATGATATGACTGCCCTTTACAAGTCGTGCATGACTATGGGCTTCATCGGACATGATGCAGCTCTGTAGGGCATTTTCAACCCAAGGCCCTGCAGCGTTTACGAGCGCATCTGCTTGAAATTCCAGGCGTTCTCCGCCTGGAGCCTCTACGGTGATGCGCCAATCGCGGTCTTCCCGTACGGCGGAGATGAATTTGTGACGGTTGAGGATCGTGGCGCCCCTGCGGTGAGCTGCCAAGGCATTTGTTACGACCAGTCGGGCATCATCAACCCAACAATCGGAATACTCGAAACCTTTCCTGAAGCCGTGCTTTAGCGGGTCTCCTTTTGCATCCTTCTTGAGGTTCAGGCTTTTCGTTTTGCGAAGAAGTTTACGGCCCCCGATATGGTCATAGATAAACAAGCCAAGCCGCAAAATGAACACAGGCCTCAAGCCCTTGTGATGAGGCAAAACAAAGCGCAAAGGCCGCACCAGGTGAGGGGCCATGCGCCACAGAATTTCGCGCTCCTGAAGGGATTCGCGTACCAGATGAAACTCGTAATGCTCCAGATACCGGAGCCCGCCATGAATGAGCTTTGAGCTGGCAGAAGAAGTGCCCGCGGCCAGGTCGGT
>JABXIV010000001.1 GCA_013372925.1 Alphaproteobacteria bacterium | reverse complement strand
GGCAAGCCGCCAGAAGGCTTCAACTATGAACTGTTCCTCGATCAGGACGGCAAGAAAATCTCCAAATCCAAAGGCAACGGCCTGACGATTGAAGAATGGCTGGCCTATGCAAGCCCTGAAAGCCTGTCGCTTTACATGTTCCAGGCGCCGAAGAAAGCCAAGCGGCTGTATTTCGATGTGATCCCGAAGGCGGTTGACGAATATTATACATTCGCCAGCAAGTTCCTGGGTGAAGACGAAGGCGCGCGCTACAAGAACCCTGCGTGGCACATTCATGGCGGCACCGTGCCTGAATATGACCTGCCGGTTTCCTTCGCCCTTCTGCTGAACCTTGTTTCAGCCGCGAACGCGCACGACAAGGAAACCCTGTGGGGCTTCGTCAGCCGCTATGCGGAAGGCGCGAACGCCGAGAACCATCCAGAGCTTGACCGCCTGATGGACTATGCGATCCGTTACTATGACGATTTCGTAAAGCCTTCGAAAACATACCGTTTGGCGGAACCACAGGAAAAGGCCGCGTTTGAAAGCCTGAAGCTGCGCCTTGAAGCACTGGACCCCAAGGAGCATGACCCTGAAGTGATCATGACCGAGGTATATTCCGCTGGCAAAGACGCACAGTTCGAGAACCTGCGTGACTGGTTCGGGGCTTGCTATGAAGTGCTTCTGGGCCAAAGCCAGGGCCCACGCATGGGCGGCTTCATCGCACTTTACGGCATCAAGGAAACCCTTGCGCTGGTGGAAAAAGCCATCGCTGGCGAACTGGTGGGTTAATTGCCTTAATCCGTCATGCTGAACTTGTTTCAGCATCCATTCTGGAAGCAAACCCATTGCTTCACAAGCCACGCAATGGACCCTGAACCAAGTTCAGGGTGACGACCTAAGTAGCCCGTAAAGGCCGCACTTGAGTGCGGCCTTTTTTATGACAAGTGAGGACCCTGCGGGTTTCTTGCTATAAGCACCGCATTACCAGTCCCAGAAATCAACATATTGTGCGAACATAAGAAGAACAACCACTACAGTTAGTGTTCTGTGGACTCTTGGTTAACGATCTGTTAACAAAGAAAGTCCAGCGGGACTGGTACTCCCGCTGGACTTTAACGTAACCGCCGTGGACCGGCGATAAATTGTGAATTCACCTTGGATTTATCCTATAGGTGAGGCCATAAGTCAAGGCCGGTTCAGGGCTCCTATAAATGGAGACTCTAAAAATGACCGCGTACATAGTTACTTACGACCTTCACAAACAAGGCCAAAATTACGACTGTATTATCAGAAAGATAAAGTCTTTTGGCACTTGGTGTCATTTGCAAGGTTCAGTCTGGATTATCACATCTGATCAAACCGCTACTCAAATTAGAGATCATTTGAGCCCCTGCTTGGACGACAATGACAAATTGTTTGTTGGCCAGCTATCAGGCTACGCTGCTTGGTCTGGTTACTCGGAAGAAATATCTAGTTGGCTTAGAGATAACTTGTAGTTTTTAAATATGACAGGAAAGGCCGCCCCGGATAGGGCGGCTTTTTTTCAAGGTTCGAAAATCTCTTCGATCGCAAGGCCGAAAATCTCGGCAAACTTGAACGCCAGCGGCAGGCTTGGGTCATATTTCCCGCGTTCGATCGAGTTGATGGTCTGGCGCGAAACCTCAAGGGCGTCTGCCAGGTCTTGCTGGCTCCAGTCCCGTTCGGCGCGCAGCACTTTAAGCCGGTTTTTCATCAGTAGCGGCTCCTGATAAACAGTTGCCCCAGGCCCTGCACCATCACCAGCGCAGGCATCACCCAGATCATGCTAAGCCGCGGGAAGCCAATACCTTCCAGAAAGCCATAGGTGAAGCTGCCCATGCCCACCACAAAGAATGAGATCAGCATGCCTTCCAGCGCCTGCTTGCGCTGCAGCTCATCCCAACTGCGGCTGAAGATGATCACGGCGCGCGCCGCCAGCAGAACCGGCAATACCGGAATAAGGGCGACAAGCGCCGCCAGCATCATGGGCTGTTCTTCCACCCAGTCAGACAGCAATACATTGGTACCAAAGATGGTAACCACATAAAGCACCATCGCGATGATGAAATCCCGCGTGTAGATTTTTTTGGCTGTTGTCATTTTAGTCTCCTCGTGTCGTGCTCGGTTTCCTTTTTGTCAAGCACCCTTTACTTATGATGCCAACACGACCATGTCAAGCACCTTTTACAAAAAGACAAGCACACATGCAAAAAGCCCCGCCGGAACCGGCAGGGCTTTGAAATAGAAACAGGCTTTAAACGAGGCTTAGGCTTGCTCGTCCACGCTTTGAGGCGCGCCCTTGGCAACACCCACCATGGCGGGGCGAAGCAGGCGGTCCTTGATCACATAGCCAGCGGCCACAACCTGCATCACGCTGCCTGGCGTGTGGTCGTTCGTGGGTACTTCGAACATGGCCTGGTGGAACTTGTGATCGAACTTCTCGCCCACTTCCGGCTCAACCTTCTTGATGCCGTGGCGCTCAAGAATATTAAGAAGCTCACGCTCGGTCATGTCCACACCTTCAACGAAGCCCTTCATGTCGTCGGCCACCTCTTCGGGCGCGGCATCAAGCGCACGGCGCAGGTTGTCTGATACATTCAGCATGTCGCGCGCAAAGGCGGTTACAGCGTAGGCGCTGGCGTCTGCCTTGTCTTTTTCGGCGCGGCGACGAACGTTTTCCGTTTCAGCCAACGCACGTACAAGGCGGTCCTTCATTTCAGCAACCTCAGACTTCAGCTGGGCGACAACATCCTCTTCCGTGTCAGCACCACCTGCTGCCTCAGCTTCCGCCGCGGCTTCTGCCGCCATTGCAGCCTCATCGCCTTGCTCTTCAGGTGCCTGATTGGTTTCGTTTTCGCTCATGGATTGCTCTCTTCACTCTTTTTGCTGCGCGGGCCTGCCTGCTTATAACATGCGGCCGATCACCTGCGCGGTATAATCTACCATCGGTACAATTCGGGAATAATTCAGCCGGGTTGGGCCGATCACACCGATCACACCTACAATATTGTTCGCACCGTTCATATAGGGAGAGACAACGAGAGATGAACCCGAAAGTGAAAATAAATTATTTTCAGCCCCGATGAACAGGCGTACGCCTCGCCCGTCTTTGGCGAGTTCCATCAGTTTGATCAAGTCTTTTTTGCGCTCAAGCTCGTTAAAGAGCAACCTGATACGCTCCAGGTCCTCGGCTGCCTGGACATTCTCCAGAAGGTTGGCCTGCCCGGATATCAACAGCGACGCGTTACCGTTGCCGCCCCCCCAAATGGCCAGCCCTTCGCTCACCACCTTGGAGGTCAGCTCGTCCAGTTCGGCCTGTCGGGTCTTCAGTTCTTCCAGAACGCCGCCGCGAACCTGATCAAATGTGTGGCCGACAAGGCGGGTGCTCAGATAGTTGCCCGCCTGGATAAGCGCCGAAGGCGGCAGGCCGGGCGGAATGTTGATGATGCGGTTTTCGACGCTGCCGTCTTCCGCCACCATCACCACAAGGGCACGGTCTGGCGCGATGGGCACAAATTCAATGTGTTTTACCGTCAAGTCCTGCTTTGGCACCATCACAACAGACGCACAGCGCGACAGGCCGGACAGCGCTTTCGTTGCGTCCCCAAGCACGTCCTCGAGCGCGCGACCCGTTGTTGCGCATTGCCCTTTGATCGAGGCGCGTTCTTCGCGGGTCAGGTTGCCCACTTCCATCAGGCCATCAACGAAGAAACGGAGGCCAAGATCAGTGGGGATACGCCCCGCCGACGTGTGCGGGGAAATGAGAAGACCCGCGTCTTCAAGGTCTGCCATCACATTCCGCACGGTGGCCGCAGACACACCAATGCCTTCGGTGCGGCTGATGGTGCGCGAGCCAACAGGGTCTCCCGTCTCCAGATAGGTTTCAACAATCTGGCGAAAAATGGATTTCGATCTTTCATTCAGTGCGGCAAGCGACATGGTTTTGTCCCTCTTTTCAGGGTCACCTTAGAAAAGCCGACGGCGCGCTTCAATTCATTATTCGGGATATTCGCCCATTGAAAGCGTATTCGCCTTTGACCTAAATGGGGTGAATGGGTAGAAGAAGCAACAGATTTGACGCTAAAAATGAAGGATTTTCCATGCGACCCAGCGGACGCGCCAGCGACGAACTCAGGACCCTAGAGATGATCCCCGGCTTCTCGAAGCACGCCGAGGGAAGTTGCCTTGTGAAATTCGGCCACACCCACGTGCTGGTAACTGCCACCGTGGAAGACAGTGCACCACCTTGGCTGAGGAACACAGGCAAGGGCTGGGTTACAGCAGAATATGGCATGCTGCCACGGTCCACTCACGGCCGGATGCCGCGCGAAGCCGCCAAGGGCAAGCAATCTGGCCGCACGCAGGAAATCCAGCGCCTGATCGGCCGGGCCCTGCGCGCCGTGATCGACCTCAGGAAAATCGGCGAACGCCAGGTGCGGGTTGACTGTGATGTGATCCAGGCCGATGGCGGCACCCGTACAGCGTCTATCTCGGGCGCTTATGTGGCGCTTCATCAGGCGTTTGAATGGATGATGAAGGAAGAGCTGATCACTGACATGCCTTTCAACGACAGTGTCGCGGC
>JABXIV010000270.1 GCA_013372925.1 Alphaproteobacteria bacterium | reverse complement strand
AATCCCCCAGTTTTGCCGAGCTGTTTACGCCCAAACTCGTAACAATCCTGCGGGAAGGATACCGCTTCAGCCATTTTCGCGCCGACGCAATCGCTGGCCTTACGGTTGCGATTGTTGCCATACCGCTTTCAATGGCCATTGCGATCGCATCGGGTGCCACGCCCGCGCAGGGGCTTTATACGGCCATTATCGGTGGCTTCATTGTCTCGCTTATGGGCGGCAGCCGGTTCCAGATTGGCGGCCCGGCGGGCGCATTTATCGTGCTGGTGGCGGGTACCGTTCAAATGCACGGCATGGAAGGCTTGATTGTCGCCACCCTGATGGCGGGCCTGATACTGGTGGCGATCGGGCTATTGCGGCTTGGCACCTATATAAAGTTTATCCCCTATCCGGTCACGGTGGGTTTCACGGCCGGTATCGCGGTGATTATTTTCGCGAGCCAGATACGGGAACTTCTTGGCCTGTCGCTCGCGGGCGCCGAGCCCGGCCCGCTTGTTGAAAAGCTTTCTGCCCTTTGGGCCGCCATGCCAAGCGCATCAACCGCGGCTGTGGGGCTTTCGGTCGGCACCATCGCGGTGATTGCGCTACTGAAAAAATACCGGCCAAACCTGCCCGTGATGCTGATTGCCGTTGCGGGGTCTGCCATCGCGGTTGCGGTCTTTGATCTGCCTGTGGCAACCATTGGCTCCCACTTTGGCGGCATCCCCGGCAGTATCCCGACACCCAGCCTGCCCACCATTACAGGCGAGAAGCTGGCTGCCGTGCTGCCGAACGCTATCGCCTTTGCGCTTCTGGGCTCGATCGAATCGCTCTTGTCCGCCGTTGTGGCGGACGGCATGACCGGCCGGCGGCACCGGTCAAACTGCGAACTGGTAGCACAGGGCTGCGCCAATGTGGCATCAGGCCTTTTTGGCGGCATCTGCGTTACCGGCACCATTGCCCGCACGGCCACCAACATCCGTGCCGGGGCCTATGGCCCGGTGGCTGGCATGATGCATTCCGTTTTCCTTTTGCTTTTCATCCTGATCGCCGCGCCGCTTGCCAGCTTTATCCCGCTTGCGGGGCTTGCCGCCGTGCTGGCCGTTGTGGCGTGGGACATGATTGAAAAACGCGCGTTCGCAACGCTGATCAGGGCATCAAGGGGCGATGCGGCGGTGCTTCTGGCAACCTTCCTCCTCACGATCTTCCGCGACCTGACAGAGGCCATCATCATTGGCTTCGCGCTGGGTTCTGTTTTGTTCATCTACCGCATGTCGAAGGTGACAATGGTCTCAACCGACCTGCCGTTTGTCAGCGAAGACCATGCCGATGAAGCGTCGGAAGACCGTACGCCCTATGACAATACCACCGTTACCAACCCCGATGTGGTGATCTACCGGATTTCGGGGGCCTTCTTCTTCGGAGCTGCGGCCTCGATCGGGTCGGTGCTGGACCGCATCGCAGACCATCACCACCTGCTGGTGGTCGATTTTTCCGCAGTGCCGTTTGTTGATTCGACCGCCATCAGCACGATCGAAGGACTGGCGCACAAAGCCAAGGGCACCAATGTCACCATCTGCCTGACCGGCACATCTGATGACATCAAGAAAGCGCTCACCCATTTTGGCCTGAAACCACCGCTCGTGGACTATGCCACCACAACCGAAGACGCCATCAGCCGCTGGCGGCAAGCCTGAAGGCCCTCACCGCCACACTATATTCCAGCTGCATGATACTACTAAAAAGTGTTTTTTCTTGAGGCCCGCGAAACCCGATAGTATATTCGGCGAGTTGTTGAGTAAGGGGAACTCACACTCGGGGGAGCCGTGGTTTGACCAGCAGTGCCTTCCACAATTTTATCCATTGCCGCTTTCAGCCTGGCGAAGCAACGCCCCATGCGGATCATAAACAGGGTGCTGGCCTATGAACGCGGCATCCGCCAGCCAGCAGCAGGAAGCAAGATTGAAGGCGTGGGAGGCCTTCACCGTTCAGGCAAACATGGCGCTTGCCCAAGAGCTTTTCGAGCAAAACTATCAGGCCTTCCCGGCCCAGCCCACCTGCCCCGACAAAGACTATATCCAGGCCAAGCATGATCTGGCCGCCTTCTATCATGCCAAGGGCGACCTGAAGCACAGCCTGGCGCTGTTTGAAGGCGTGCTGGCCGATTGTGAGCATGCTTACCGGCAACGCGTGGAAGGCGTTGATGAGGTTTTCCTTTCCGCCTGCCTGAACGATTTCGGCGCGCTCTGGCAATCGCTGGGCGAGATCGAGGTTGCACAGCGCTATTACCAGAAGGCCTATGATGTCCTGATAACAGAGGACCAAACGAAGCTTGGCTTCGCGAGCTGCGCCAACAACATGGGGCGCCTGATGCATGATCTGGGCGACCTGACCGGCTGCCAGCCTTTTTATGAAACGGCGCATGAAATCTATGCCGATGCCTTCGGGGATGACTATTTCAAAACCGCCGAAAGCGTCAACAATATCGGAACGCTGCTGGATTCGTTCGGCGACCTGGACGATGCCCGGATCTATCTGGTGCGCGCGCTTT
>JABXIV010000136.1 GCA_013372925.1 Alphaproteobacteria bacterium | reverse complement strand
TACTATCACGACAACTGGGGCCGCGGTGACTGGACACCTCCTTACCTTGTGATGGTGAACGGCGGCGACCAGCAAGCCAATGGCACCGTTTATGGCGGCAGCATCGCAGGTGCATATACGTTCATGGACAGCGACGGTAACCCGCTTGCGCCATATGCTGACTGCACAGCCACGCTTACTTTCCCATATGGCGGTGGTTCACCGGCCAACAACCCGGCCTGTTATGACCGTACAGCTACGCCTGTTGGCTCATACCGTCACACGCACTATGGCAAGCAGCGTTTCGGTACCACTGCCGATGCCGCATACCGTCTGGGCGAAAACAACACGATCCGTGCCGGCCTGTGGTGGGAAGACACGACCCGTGATGAATATCGTTCCTGGCACAAGGTAACTGACAGCCGTTCCGACATTACTTATGACGAAACAGCTTACTGGCGTCAGTACGACCGCACCTTCGAAACTGATACCCTTATGCTGTATGCAGAAGACACGTTCGAGGCGGGCGATTTTGTCCTGCGCGGTGGTGTGAAGAAATACTTCGTTGACTTGAAGCGGATCGACAACTTCGGTAACGAAGCAGATCAGTCCCTGAACAGTGACTCTGATGTGCTCTTTACAGCCGGTGCTATCTATAACGCCACTGACAACCTTGAACTGTTTGCAGGCTTCAGCCAGAACTTTGCGGCAATCAAGGACAACGTGATTGAAGGTTCGGCAAGTGCCACAAACCCGGACATTCCAGCACTGGAAGGTGAAACCGCTGATAACTTCGATTTCGGTGTTCGTTTCTCCAATTCATGGCTGCGTGCAACGCTGACCGGGTATTACATCAAGTTTAATAACCGTATCACGTTTGTGTCTGCGGGCGATGGCACCAGTGGCATCGACTATCTTGAAGAGGGCGAAGGCGCTTACCTGAACGTGGGCGGTATCAAGTCCAAGGGTTTGGAAGCCAGCATTTCTGCTGATTTTGCTGAAAGCTGGAACTTCTATAGCTCCCTGACCATCAACGACAGTGAATATGCCGATACAACGGCAGACGTTGTTGAAGGTAACAAGGTGGCACTTGCACCTGAATTCCAGCTTGTCGGTACTGTTTCTTACGCCAAAGACGGCGTTCGTGGCGGTGTTTCTGCGAAGCACGTTGGAAGCCGCTACGGCGATTTTGCCAACACGCAAGAGCTGGATAGCTTCACTGTTGTAGATGCATGGCTTGGCTATTCCCTTGGCGAAGGCCTGATCTCTGGCATCCAGAGCATCGATATCAGCCTGAACGTAACCAACCTGATGGACAAGCGCTATCTGGGCGGTGGTACGCCAGGCTCATACTTCATCGGTGCGAACCGTCAGGCTACAGCGAACCTCACGCTTAAGTTCTAATTCCCTGAGTACGCAACTAGGGTGAACTCTTGGCAGGTGACTTCGGTCGCCTGCTGCTTTTTCAGGATCAGTACAAGGAACCAGAGCATGATAGACAGGCGATCAACACTAAAGCTTATGGGGGCAGCGGCCGGGACTGTGTCTCTTGGTTTGGGAAGCCTATCTTCAAAGGCGATCGCGAAAGAAGCGGATGCAATCGTCGCTCAGCGGCCTGATCAGCGCCTGTCCCGTATTTTGTTCGGCTCTTGCGCTCACCAGGATAAAGATCAGCCGATCTGGGCTCCGATCAATCAACTGAACCCTGATCTGTTTATTATGCTGGGCGACAATATTTATGGCGATACCCGCGATATGGCCGTGCTTGCCGACAAATATCACCGCTTGGGCGCAAAAGAAGGTTTCCGGCAATTGCGCGCAACCACGCCCGTGATTGCCACATGGGATGATCATGACTATGGCGAAAATGATGCCGGGTTTGAGTATCCCATGAAGGAGCAGTCGAAAGAGCTGTTTCTTGATTTTTGGGGTGATGACCATGGCGCGCGCCGCCGCGCAGATGACGGTATTTACACGTCCTACGAGTTTGGCCCAGAGCATGAGCGTGTACAGGTGATCATGCTTGATCTGCGCTGGAACCGCACACCGCTTATGCATGTGGATGCCGACGAAGCCAAAAGGCGGGACCAAATGGCCCTGGGGCCGTATTTGCCGGTGATGGATGAAGGCGCCACCATGCTTGGCGACAAACAGTGGGCTTGGCTTGAGGGCGAGCTTAAAAAGCCGGCACGGGTGCGGATTATTGGATCAAGCCTTCAGTTTGTTTCCACTTTCCCGGGCTGGGAGGCCTGGAGCCTGTTCCCCAATGAGCGGCAACGCATGATTGACTTGATTGGCAGGACCAAGGCTGAAGGTGTCCTTTTCATCAGCGGCGACACCCACTGGGCTGAAATTTCGCGCCAGAGTGACCACTCGCCTTATCCGCTCTATGACTTTACGTCCTCCGGGCTTACGCAAACATGGCACAATATCAGCCCCAACGCATACCGCTTGCCGGGTTGTATGTACACAAAAGTGAATTTTGGGGTGATCGAGATTGATTGGGATGTTCCGGACCCAATGATCGTATTGCAGGCCCGCAACGAACTGGGCATGTCGGTATTCGAGAAAACCCTGCTTCTTAGCCACCTTTCCCCTTCCTGACAGCCCTTTGGGGTTGATCCTTCCCATCAGGATGCGTGGCTGATGACATCTCAGCAGGTTGGCGGGGCTTATGCCCCGCCTTTTTTGCGCGTGTACCGTTTATAATCTATAGTTGTGTGCCAAAGTGGTTTGGCTGGTGGTAGCGCTGTGCTGATGTTGTAGGTCTTGCGTGTGCAGAACCCATTGAACGGCTTTTCGCCTCTGGTTTCGCGCGGCGAAGGTGTTAGCGTGGTTGAAGAACTTTTAAAAAAGTTGCTTGAAAAGGAAGGCGGAATTCTCCGAGCTTTCTTTTTCCACAAAACTTCGTCTAGGGAAATTGCCGAAGACCTGTTCCAGGATTTGATGGTACGCTTGGTAAGGAACGGTTCCCTCAAAAAGGCTGAAAACCCGAAAGCATATCTGTTCCGGTCAGCGGTCAACCTTGTAACCGATTTCTACCGCCGGGATGCAACTGAGCGCCGTATGTCGCAGGAGCTATCCCATTCCCACGACAAGCATGATGCGTTGGATGCAGAACGGATTGTTGCGGCCCAGCAGAAAATAAAAATAGTGGAACAGGCGTTGTCAGAATTGCCCGACCGGTGCCGCCAGATTTTCATTATGGTGAAGGCCGATGGCAAAAAGCAAAAAGTGGTCGCTGAAGAGCTTGGTATCAGCTTGCGCACTGTTGAGAGCAATCTGGTCAAGGCTTTGCTGCATTGCCAAAAACGATTGCGGCAGGAAGGGGTGAAAAGATGAGCCCCATGAATCTAATCCTACACGGAGGCCAGAATACACGGGGCGTTGGGCGTCCTTGGCCTTTTTCAAAACTTTTTCATGTGGTTTTTTACGTTTGGACCGTTTTACCAATCGGGACACTCTATGGTGATGACAATGGCTGAGAATTCCACACATAAAGCGCGTGACCAAGATGCAGTTGAGGCAGAAGCCAGTGCCTGGCTAGTTCGGCTTGAAGGGGAAGACTTCACCGACGAGGACCAAGCTGCATTGGACGCCTGGTTTCAGCAATCTCCCGATCATGAGCGCGTGTTTCGTGATGTGGCTGAAACCTGGAACATTATGGCTCTTGCGGTCGTTGATGCACATTTCGGGGCACAGAAGTCTACGCCTTTGGCAGGCGGACACGCCACCTCCTTACTGGGCAGGCTCAAAGATGCTTTCCGAAAGAGATGGTTTACACCAGCCTTTGCGACGGGTTTCGCGGCACTCGCCCTTGTTGCAGTGGTTTCAGTGCTATTTGAGCCGGGAGGCCGCCCGGCGATGCCATATGGCCAACATGCTGTGCAGCAATTCGTTACGGCGGTGGGGCGCCAATCGTTGGAGACACTGGAGGACGGCAGCAGAATTCGCCTGAATACGGACACCAAACTTAGCGCCCAGATATCAGAACAAAGCCGAACCGTGGAGCTGATCAAGGGGGAGGCCATGTTCACTGTGGCCCGCGATGTTTCCAAGCCCTTTATCATCAAGGCGGGGAACCATGAGGTGCGTGTTCTTGGCACCGTGTTTTCGGTTCAAAAGCGACCGGAAGGTATAACAGTCCGGGTACAGTCTGGGCGTGTGGCAGTAAGTTCGGAAGAGGGTGAGGGCGTTGACTCTGTAATTCTGACTGAGGGACAGCAGGTCTTAGCTAATGACGATTCTGGCATGGGTGCGGCCCAGACGTTAGATGTCGAACAAGCCTTCGCCTGGACAAATGGTTTGTTGATATTTGATGGCACGGCACTGCCAGACGCACTGGCCGAGATCGACCGATATTATTTTCGGGACATTCAGTTGCAGTGCGATCAGGCACAAAGCAAGAAACTCTCAGGCGTGTTTCGCATTGACGGCCTTGATGAAGCCCTTGAAGTCATCCTGGCTGACGCCTCGCTACAGATGGACACACATGTGAAAGGGAAACTGTTGTTGCAGTGCCCAATCGATCCTGAAGGCTAGCCCTGTTTTTTGATTTTTTTAACAAGGCGTGAACTTTTTTTTGTGGGTTTTGAAAACAGCCACGTCTTCCCATTCAAATCGATAGTTTCTCAACGCATTTAACGAATGGGGATCATTTGTGTTCACGTTGCTCAGTAAAGGTCGTTTGCGGCATGTCGCCAGAAGTTCAACGGCCATTTGTACCGTCTTGCCAATTGTTGCGCTTTACCCGCATAGCGGCGTTTTGGCTCAGAATGAAGTAGTCGAGGTAGTTTCTGTTGATGCGCAGCAGGTCGAAATCAATATCTCGGCTGACAAATTGAAACATGCAATCATACAGCTTAGCACGCAGGCCGGGATTCAGGTGATCTATGATTCAGCCCTGAACTTGGACATTCCTTGCCAAAAGGTGCGCGGTACTTTGTCTGCAGTTGGGGCATTGACGCGTTTGCTGCAAGGTACGGGGCTGACCTTTTATCAGGAAAATGCCAAAATCTTTCGTCTGCAAAATATTCCTGGGCCAAAGGACGAGGCTGATCCGGAATCGGTTGCGTACCTTGAAGAAGTGCAGGTGACCGGATCACGGATCACACACACAGGGTTCGATGCCGACAGGCCTGTCACCGTGTTGAATGATAACTTCATAAATTTGCGGGGATTCAAAACTGCAGCAGCCCCAATTTCCCAGCTTCCGACTTTCTTTGCGGGTGAAGACAAATTCGCTGCGGCGGCACCGTCTACCACAACTTTGGGGCAAAGTTTCCCGAACGCCTATGGGCTTGGGACACAGCGTACGCTGGTGCTTGTGAATGGTAGCCGGCTTGTGTCCCAGAACAGCGTTAGCCAATTCAGTAGCCAAAGTTATTCATTCCGGGGTTTGGGTGTGCAAACGCAAGAGGTCAGCATCAATAACACCAATCCTGGCGACCAGGTGGACCTGAACACCATCTCCCCAGCACTTATTGATAGATTAGAAGTTATCTACACGGGCGGTACGCCAGCCTATGGCTCCGGTGCCATTGCAGGTACGGTGAATGTGATCCTGAAGGATGACTTCGAAGGTTCTGAAGTAACAGCCCAATATGGGATATCTGGCGAAGGCGACGCACAAAGCGTCCGTTTTCAAAATACATGGGGACAAAATTTTGCGTCAGGCCGCGGCAATATTGCTGTGTCGGTTGATTACGGCAAAGAAAACGGCCTGTATATTTCCGGTCGCCCAGAGATCCTTCAGGGATATATCCGGTGCTTGAGTGAAGATCGGCAGCTGGATGCCTGCAAGGACGCATTAACAGATATAACAATCCCTCATACCGGCGTTATTACCCGAAATGACGCGCTTATAAGGGCAGACCTTTCCAATGGTTTGCTGGATAGCGATGGCAATCTGCTAATTCTGGATTTTGATGGTGGGCTGATTGCGCGGACTGAAACCGGCATTGATGAAGACAATATTAGTAGACGGATTACGCAGCTTGCGACAGGAGCGAAGGCCGGCGAGAACCCGTATTATCCTTATCTTATACTAGATGAGCCCACGGAACTCATAACACCGCAAGAGCGGATCATTACGCAAACTGTTGGCCATTACGGTCTTTCAGACAATGTGCGTTTTGTTTTTGAAGGGAGCTATGTAAACACTAAATCCAAGGGTGATAACAGGGGCTTTTCCTATGCGTCCTCGCGCGATGTTGCAGGAAGTATTTCTGGTGGCGTGTATCAGCAACCATCTTTCCGCATCAACGCCCAGGACAATCCCTACGTAAGTGAAGAAGTCCGTCAAAGCCTGATTGATAATGGCTGGTTCGATCCAGCCTCTGAAGATCCCCAGTATTTTTTTGTTGCACGGTCGAATGCAGATATTCTGGGCGGTCGAGGTAGAGGGCGCAACCGGCGCCATCAGGAAATTTACCGGGGTGTAGTAGGCTTTGAGGGCGAGGGGGAACTGCTGGGGCGGGTGGTGAACTGGGATGTCTCGGCGAACTATGGTGAAACCCGCGCAAAACTCTATGAGGAAGATATAAACCAGACACGCTTGCGCCTTGCGGCTGATGCCGTTGTTGATCCTGATAGCGGGGCAGTGGTGTGCCGCGCCTCACTGGTACCCGATGATGTAGGGGCAGATGATCCGTTTCCTGATCCGGAGGCGGCGGGGTGTGTTCCTGTGAATATCCTTGGATTTAATCAGTTTGATCCGGCAGTAAGAGACTATCTGTTGCAAGAGAATGTGAGCAGATCCCGCCAAAGGCAACTGGTTCTGGAGGCCAATCTTGAGACAAGTCTGTTCGCACTTCCTGCTGGCGATGTCGGCGTGGCACTTGGTTATCATTTCAGAAGGGAAGGCAGTCTCTTTGAGCCGGTTCGGCAGAATTTTGTGAATTTGGGGTTGGGTGCAAATCTCAATCCTATATCCGGGCATCTAACGAGTAATGAATTATATGGTGAGCTGAGTATTCCGTTGGTTCATGATGGGCAGGGGCTTGGTGCGCAGCGCTTTATCGAGAACTGGACGTTAGAGGCCGCCAGTAGGTACGTGCAGCATAGTGCCTCAGGTGGCGATGTCAGCTTCACCATCGGCAGCCGCCTGAATTTGCGCCTGCCGTTGATAGATGATGCGCTTACCCTGCGCGGCCACTATAGTGAAGCCATCAGGACACCCGCTTTGTCGGAATTGATCGCGCCTGAATTGCCCACCAGTAGCCGCATTAATAGGTCTGCAGAACCCTGTTATTTCGGTGGTTTCCCCGACCCTGTGTTCGAGACGAACTGTTCAGCAGAAGTTGAAAGATTGAAGGCAAATGGAACTTTGCCAGAAGATTTCGATGTGGCGTTGTATTTTCCGCCGGATCCATCCTCCTTACCGGGCAGTATCCGGGGAAACCCAAATCTTGAAAATGAGACGACACGGGCGTGGACTGTAGGTGCTGTTTTTGCGCCGAAGTTTATCAAGGGCCTGACTTTGGCGCTGGACTGGACGAAAATCCGCTTTGACCAAATCATTCGCTCTGAATACGACGCAGCCGTTTGTTACGGCTCTGTAGACCTTAGCCATGAAGCATGCCTACGGGCAGAAAGGAATCCGGAGACCTTTGAGCTTCTTTCCGCATCGCGGAGCTACTACGCTTTGTCACCTGAATATAACAAGTTTCAGGCTTGGTCTCTTTCGGCAGAATATACACTCGACGACTTCTTGGGTGGCCAGTTCACCATGAATGGTACGTATTTCTATATTGCGGACACACCGATAGACACTGGCGACCTATCAAAATCGCGCAGTAACGTGAACCTTATTTACCAGCGGGGCTATTTGACCGGGCTTTTGGAATGGCAAAGGTTTGGTGGGTATCGGTGTACTGGCGGGGGCTGCGGTCCTGCTGAATATTCCTCTATGCCAAGCGTCAACTTGTTTAATGCAAGTCTCAGGTATGAGCTTAGCAGCGCTATGTCTTTGCAACTCGTGGTGAATGATGTTTTCGACAACAGGGGTGATGCGCTCGGCGTTCAACTTCAGGGCACTATCAGAAACCCTGTGGGCCGGAGCTTTCTCGGCAGTATTACCGCCCGTTTCTAAGGTCGGCATACGCGAGAATTGTGTCAGGTTTTGCGAACGGGCCTGACAGTTCCTATTAGCCCCTCTCGCATATGCTTATACGCCCGGCTGGCCAGTAGGTGGCTTGTCCGGGCGTATTTCTTTCGTTCGTGAACTGCTATATCAGCGAGCGTTTTCTCTGAACATTGTCTGCACTGGTTTTCCTGCCTTCAAGGAAGGGTGGTCGCTTTCATAAGTATATCCGAGGAACTTTGCGGCGGTCGCTGCAACTTGCGAAAGCGTAACTTCAGGGCCGCCCGCAATTTCGCCGCTTGCTGGCGTATCCGGGCCGATGGTTGCCATCCAGATGGCATCGTCGCCAGGGAAGTCACTGATTGCCTCAGTGCCGTCTTCCTTCTTGTAGGGGAAGCGACCGTGATATTTCCAGGCTTCCAGGCTAGTGCTGCCGCGGCCATGGTCTGTGGTGATCAGAAGTGTTGTCTTGCCTGCATAGCGTGGGTCGTTCTGCAGCCATGCCCACAAGTCTGCGATGGCTTGGTCTGTGCGGTGGGTAGCTTTGACATATTGATCATAGTGGCCATCGTGGGCGAAGTCGTCTGTCTCACCAAGGGCAATATAAACAAAGCGCATCTTCTTCTCCTTCAGGGCCGCGCGGGCATAGCCCATAGTGAAGGCGTCAAGCCGAACCGTGTCCCAGGGGCTGGGTACTTTGGCTTGCAGATCATTGAGGAAGGCCACGTGTGAATCTTCGGAATCATTATAAGGCTCAAAGCCCGCATTCACTGGCACATGACTACGCTTTTCATTCAGGATGTAGGGGAATACATCCCAGGAACCAAAGGCTTCTACCTTGCCCTTGTTTTCAGGCTTTTGCAGAAGGAACTCGGGCAGTGTCTGGTTGGGATTTTGTACTTTGTCATTGCTGATGATGCGTTCGTCATCTGCAATACCAGTCAGTATCTCTGAGTAGCCTGGGTAAGAAAAATGGTAGCGGTTTGTGACGTGTCCAATGCTGCCTTTGTCCCGGTTGCCATACAGCTGGCCGTCTTTCAGGAGTGTAGACCAGAAGAAGGGCATTAGGGCTTCGCGGCGCACCTCTGGGGTTGCTCCGCCATACTGAAGTTTGAATTCCGTGTGGTTCTTTTTGTGAGCGATATAGTCGGCTTGATCGAAAAAGGCTGGATCAGCCCCATTGAACACTTCCTGCCACCGCAGACCATCGATCGTTACGACGATAACTGTCTCTGTGTTCATGTCTTCCGCAGTTACGGGGATCAATCCAGCCAACGCTGTCAGCAAAATGATTGCGATTTTTTTCACGGCAAATCTTCCATTGGGTTTGGGGCAAAAGCCCATGTATTTTGGGCGAAAACTGACATAGATGTGTGACAGGAATCTTTCGGTAGTGGATTTTGTTGACCATTTGATCGATAAATTTTGTACCCATGCTTAGCTTGGTAAGAAGCTGCAGGTTATCATGTAAAAAAAGGCGCCCAGAATGACTAGTCACCCAACCCTCTTGCTTCCCGGCCTGATCTGCGATGCACGCATTTGGGAAGGTGTTGTTAGATCCATGGCTTCCCCCAATGTACAGGCGATAGAAGGGTATGGTCTGGCCGATACGATCGAGGAAATGGCGCGTCAGGTGTTGGCAGTCGCGCCAGAGAAATTCAATCTGGCCGGTCATTCGATGGGAGGGCGGGTTGCTCTTGAGATCTTCAGGCAGGCGCCGGACCGGGTGCAGCGGCTTGCCCTTCTGGATACAGGCATCCACCCCAGAAGCTCGGGCGAGCGAGAAAAACGATACGCGCTCAGGGATGTCGGTCGGGCCAAGGGAATGGCAGCGCTGGTGGATAGCTGGCTCCCGCCCATGGTTGCGGAAGCTCATAGGGCAAATGAAACCTTGATGCGGTCTTTGCAAGAGATGTGTTGTGACGCGGGTCTTGCCATGTTTGAGGCGCAGACCGAAGCGCTGTTGGCGCGTCCGGAGGTGGATGACTTGCTGAGTACGATTCGTATTCCTACGCTTGTTGCGACGGGCTCGGAAGATGAATGGAGCCCACCTTCCCAGCACGAGGAAATCGCGGCCAAGATCAAGGGTTCAACCCTTGCTGTGTTTGACGGGGCTGGCCATATGGCCCCTGCAGAAGCGCCTGCGCAAGTGGCAGAGGCATTAGATGACTGGCTAAAGAGCTAGGCTGGTGATTCAGGCGATATAGGTGATGTTGGTGGGTGTGCACTCTGACGTCAGAATCGTGGGTGTTTTAGTGCGTGTATAACACCAGTAGAACACCTGTATGACACCATTGGTCTCTTATTTTGAAAAAACATCAAATTTAAAACTCAATGAAAACAATAGCTTATTATTTTTGTTCGGTTTTTTAAACAAATTGCCCTTGCCAATTCTGATGCGGTGTTATACATAACTAATACACCGGCACGATAAAACGCCCAAACAGACACTCAAGCCATTTCCAAGCACGGCAAAAGAAGTGAGGGCAAAAGAAGCCAAAAGGCTCAGCGAGGAAACGGCCGGTGCGGGACAAGAGGTGAAAACACCCGGCCCGAGTGACGACAGTAAAGAAAAGAAGCGAGAGAAAATCTCGACAGCGAGGAAAACGAGCAGGGGGCCGGAACAAAAATATAAAGACCGGCCCCCGCCCCCTAAAGCAGAGCCAAAAGGCCAAGGGGTTTCAGAAATGAATGTTCGAAGAATACGACAGCAAAGCGAACGAAAACGATAACAAGACGATAACAATAAATCCCGGGAAAACCGGGCCGCCGAGGAGACGAAAAATGTCGATAAGAACTTACCAACATAAGAAGCGCGAACACCGTCGGAGCCGCCGCCTGGCGCGCGAGACAGGTGCAAACAAACGCATTGCACAATCCGTGCATATTCAGCTTTTTGCAGTAGCAGCGTAAGGAAAGGGTGAGCATATGACGCCGGATTGGACGGACGATCAGCCGATCTACCGGCAACTGAAGGACAAGGTAGTTACAGCCATTATGGAAGGCTCGCTCATTGAAGGCGAAGCTCTCCCCTCTGTAAGGAATGTGGCTGTAGAAATGCAGATAAATCCTATCACTGCCTCAAAAGCCTATCAGGAGCTGGTCATGGACGGTTTGGTCGAGAAAAAACGCGGACTTGGTATGTTCGTTGTTGAAGGCGCGCGCGACAAGCTCATGGAAGCCGAGCGTGCCCGTTTTATTGAAGAAGAATGGCCCCGCGTGCTGGACACAATCCGCCGCCTGGGTTTGGATGCGGACGAGCTGCTGAAAAGCGGCCTTAGTCATTAAGAGGAGGGCGATATGACAGAGTATGTAATCGAAGCTAACCATCTCGCTAAATCCTTTGGTGACTTCAAGGCGCTTAAAGGTGCCACTTTCCAAGTACCACTTGGCCGTATTCTGGGTGTAATCGGTGCCAACGGTGCTGGTAAAACCACCATGTTGAATGCGATCCTGGGGCTTTCGTCTTTTGAAGGCGAATTGAAGGTTCTGGGCCTTGATCCTTCCAAAGACCGCGACAAGTTGATGCAGGATGTCTGCTTTATCGCAGACGTGGCAACGCTGCCGAAATGGATGAAAGTTTCGGAAGTGTTTGATTATGTTGAAGCGGTTCATCCGAAATTTGACCGGGCAAAAGCGATGGACTTCCTGAGCCGCACAAACGTGCCGCTTGACCGGAAGGTACGTGCCCTTTCAAAAGGTATGACCGTTCAGGTGCACCTGGCGGTTGTGATGAGCATCGATGCCAAGCTTCTGGTTCTGGATGAACCGACCTTGGGCCTTGATATCATTTTCCGTAAGCAGTTCTATCAAAGTCTTCTTGAAGAATATTTTGACGAAGAGCGTACGGTTATCATCACAACCCACCAGGTTGAGGAAGTGGAGCACATCCTTTCCGACGTTATGTTCATCAAGGGCGGTGATGTGGTTCTGGAAGCCGAGATGGATGAGCTGACGCAGCGTTTCATCGAAGTGCTGGTAACACCAGGCAAGGAAGAAGAAGCCTTGAAACTTGGCCCGATCGCCAAGGGGTCAACCTTCGGTAAATCCACGTGCGTATATAAAGATATTGACCGCGAAACGCTGGCCAAACTGGGCGAAACGCGCCGCCTGGGCCTTGCGGATATATTCGTGGCGACGATGACAGGAGAGGCATAATGAATACATTCACAGCCCTCATAAAACGGGAAATGCTGGATGGCAAAAACGGGTACATTCGTGTTCCTGCTATCCTGGCGGCTCTGTCGGTTTTCCTTGTGGTGGTTTCCACCATCGGGTTTGGTGCGACAATCGAGTTTGACGATGTTATCAAAGACCACGGAACGGTAAGGAACTTCGGTGAAGCCCTTGACGTGGCCGCGAACTCGGAAAAAGGGGACCGCGAACTGCCTGCGGCTATCACGCTCAGTTACTGGGTGATGGGTGGTATCAGTTGGGTTGCGCTGCCCTTTGTTGTGTTCTTCTCGCTTCTGTCTGCGCTTTACGAAGAACGCCGGGACCGCTCTATCCTGTTCTGGAAATCCATGCCTGTGGCTGACTGGCAGGAAGTGTTGGCCAAATTGATTACGCCTGTGTTGGTTGCCCCTGCGATTTTCCTGGGTGTAGCGATTGCAGCCCAGTTGCTGGTGGCCATTTTCCTGAGCGTTGTGGTTCTGTTCCAGGGTGGTCCTGTGCTTGAACTGTGGCCTTTGGGTACAATGTTCGGCACCTGGTTTGTAGCCATCAGCTACTATGCGATCTCTACTTTCTGGGTTCTGCCGTTGCTGGCTTGGGTGTTGTTTGTTTCAGCTTACGCATCTCGTCTGCCCTTCATGTGGGCGGTGTTGCCACCAGTGGTAATTGCAGCGGTTGAAGGCCTGCTGTTTGAAAGCACAAACTTCCTGCAATGGATCGGTGTCCACCTGGGTGGCTGGCAGGAAGGCGCGTTTGGCCGTATCAATGTTGATATTGATGGCCCGAGTGACCTTCTTGATCTGATCTTTGGTGGCGTGCAGCTGGATGCTTTGACATACACGTTGGCTAGCGGTCAGTTCTGGGTCGGTCTCTTGATTGCAGCAGGCTTTGTATACGGAGCCATCGAGCTTAGGAAACGCGCGATCTAGTGTATTCGGATCACGACAAGAAAGCTGAGAAGGGCTGCCAGTTTGGTAGCCCTTTTTTACTGCCACAGGATAGACAAAGGTTGAGAACACCCCTTCAGGATTGATTTTCGGTTGCTGTTGCGCGTAAAGAGGCTGGCAAACATTGTGGTTGGGGGAACCATGCTTCAAATTTTGACAGGATCAAAAAACCTGAATCATTGGCTGCTTGGGGCAGCGTCTCTCAATAATGCGGGGCTGCACCGGACAAGGGTCCAACTGGCGGATCGGTGTAATCAGCGCCGCAGGCGTGCGGCCGTGACCGGTTTAGGGGATGAAGGCAGGCTCCTTTCTGAACAAGGGTATCTTGCTTTGGAGAATTTCTTGCCAGACGACCAGTTTGCCATGCTGCTGGCTGAAGCAGACAAGGCTGTGGCCTCTGCGAATGCAGATGCGCCGGCACAAGTGGGTGAGGGCAGGCAGTTTGGCGCCAAAAAGGCGCACCCATGGGGGTTCGATCGCCATGATGGTGGCACACTCAACCGCTTTCTGGAGATCAATCCCACTCTCCACCCTTGTGCATCGGAATTTTCCCGGCATGAACGCTTGTCTGCGCTGTCTGAGGCTATTTCAGGTGGGCGGCAGAAATCTAAATATGTCTGGTTTTATCTTACCTTGCATGGGGATCAGGAACGTGCGTCAGATCCCCAGAAAGCGTTCCATCGGGACACCTTCTTTAGCAGCCTGAAATTTTGGTATTTTCTGAAGCCGGTCTCCGAACAGGAAGGGCCATTTGAATATGTCCCAGGTAGCCATAAGCTTACAGCCGAGAGGCTTGACTGGGAACATGAAAAGGCGACGGCGGCAATTGCCAGACCAAGGGGGAAAAGAAGCTCGTCCTTTCGAATTTCCGAGGCTGAACTTTCTGGCATGAATTTGCCT
>JABXIV010000064.1 GCA_013372925.1 Alphaproteobacteria bacterium | reverse complement strand
GGCCTGAAGGGGCAAAAGAACGGTGGTATGTGGCTCCTGTTATCGCCCTTCATTTTGCTGTTTGCCGTTGCAGCAGTTGAGATACCAAGGGGCAGTCACCTTCATATTGTGATCTGGCCGTTTCTCACCTACCTGCACGGGGCCATGCCCTATCTTGTGAAGGCCTATGCCTCTAGAAAGTAACGTTGATTGATTTGGGCAATCTTGCGGCTATGCCGTGATCGCATTCAAAATCACATTGCGTTTTTCATTTTTCAGTAAGCAGATAAACTTCACAAATGCTTCGTCGACAATCTTCTGATTGAGCTGCTTTTTACCCCAGCGCCAATTCTCGCCAATCACAAAATCATTTGGATCAAGACCATAGGTTGCTAGTCGTTCGCGGTCTTCTTGGAAGTTCTGCTCAATTTCAAGGGCGGCTTCCCGCGTTATCTCACCATATTCATGGAAATGAGGATTTTTCGCATCCAACCTTACAAGGGCTCGCCCAACACGATGTCGAAGGTGTGTCTTCAAGTTGAATTTGTTCAGCCTGCGAGCGACAGCACATGCAGGCGCTGAAATTGTTGGATTACTTGTGGTTTCCGCCGGTTCCTTCAGGTCAGGTTGATAGCCTGTTGGCGTGAGGAGGGCATGGAACAGGTCTTTTTTGATTGTGGAATAGCTCATCACATGCAGATTGTCCGGGCCGATCAAATTTTCCCACATTTTGATGCTGTCTGCATAGTGGAACGTTCGCCCCCAGCCATTGCTTGACTGAAGGTAAGTCTCTATATTTTCACTGTATTTTACATGCTGGCAAATTTCGCGGTACAAGGATATCTGAAAATCGAAGTGTGGACGGAAGACAAGGATGGTGTGCAATTCAACAGGTTCAAAGCAATCCATGATCTTGGCGATATGTTCAATGTTGTTTGGATGCGCAAATCCTTCATAGCTCATGTAAGCTGTATGGAGGCGTTCGTCTTTCACCAGATTCTCAACAATTTTTGGGAATGCATTCTTGCCGTGTTGGGCGAGATTAATTGCCGCAAGCCTGTGGGCATATTTGTTGTGCGGCGTGTTCAGCCCAAGCCCTGTGACGGGGTAATAGAACCCTTCCTCGAGCATCTTTTCCCTGTTTTCAAACATAACATGCTGGAAATGGCTCGTGCCGGTTTTGTATGTACCAGCATGGATGAACAGGCGCTTTTTACCGGAAGCGCCCGTACCAGCATTTAAGTTTTTCCCAGGCAAAATTGCCCTCCTTAATTAGCGAAGCGGAAGTGCAGCACGTCACCGTCCTGCACGATATATTCCTTGCCCTCAAGGCGCATCTTGCCCGCGTCCTTGGCTCCCTGTTCACCGCCACAGCCGACAAAATCGTCATAGGCTGTGGTTTCAGCGCGGATGAAGCCTTTCTCGAAATCTGTGTGGATCACACCGGCGGCGGCTGGAGCCTTGGTGCCTTTGGTGATCGTCCAGGCACGGCATTCTTTCGGGCCCACTGTGAAATAGGTGATCAGCTCCAGCAGGTCATAGCCAGCGCGGATAACGCGCGCGAGGCCGGTCTGGCCAAGGCCAAGGCTTTCAAGAAATTCGCCCTTGTCTTCTTCGCTGTCGAGCTGTGCAATTTCGGCTTCGACTGCCGCAGAAATCACAACACAGCCTGCGTTGTTTTTTGCGGCCATTTCTTCAACAGCGCGTGAAAATTCGTTGCCTTCTGCGGCGCTTTCTTCATCCACGTTACAGATATAAAGGATTGGTTTGCTGGTCAGCAATTGCAGTTCATGGAAGGCTTTTTCTTCGTCCGGGCTGTTACGCTCAACAAAGCGGGCTGGCTTGCCTTCTTTCAATAGTGGGATCGTACGTTCGATCATGGTCATGGTTAGCACGGCTTCCTTGTCGCCGCCGCGTACCTTGCGGCCCAAGCCGTGGATACGGCCCTCAAGGCTATCAAGGTCAGCCAGCATCAGCTCCATCTCGATGGTCTCGGCGTCCGATACCGGATCAACGCGGCCATCAACATGGGTGATGTCATCATCTTCAAAGCAGCGCAGCACATGGCAGATGGCGTCGGTCTCGCGGATGTTTGCCAGGAACTGGTTGCCAAGGCCTTCGCCTTTGGACGCGCCGCGCACGAGGCCTGCGATGTCCACGAAGGAAAGCTGGGTTGGGATAATCTCTTTGGAGCCCGCAAGTTCCGCCAGCTTGTACTGGCGATCGTCTGGCACAGGTACCTGACCTACGTTTGGCTCGATGGTGCAGAATGGATAGTTTTCTGCCGCTGCATTCGCCGTGTTGGTAAGCGCGTTGAAAAGTGTTGATTTGCCCACGTTCGGCAGGCCAACAATGCCACACTTGAAACCCATATCAGTCTTCCTTTTTAAGCGCGCTGTCTTTCAATTTTCTGAGCGCATCGGCCATGGGGCCTTCGTTCTTGTTCATCTTGCCGGGGGTCGCCGACAGTGATCTGGTCACTGGGCTCCGCTCCGTCACTTTGCCTTTGTTGTCTGCGTCCGGTGCATCAGTTCGCTGCTTGCCGGTTGATGGCCGGGGCGGATTGATGTGGCGGGCCACTTCCGTCATGAAGCGCGGATTGTCGCCTGCAGCCAGATAGCCAGCCTCGCGCGCCACGGCATCCAGTATTTTATCAAGCTCAGCTTGTTCTGCTTTTGCGAAATCACCCAGCACATGGCTGTGCACGCGGCTCTTGTCGCCCGGATGGCCTATGCCGATGCGCACACGGGTGAAATCAGGCCCGATATGCTGGGTGATAGACCGGATACCGTTGTGGCCTGCGGCCCCACCACCCACTTTTACCTTTACCTTGCCGAAGGCGAGATCAAGTTCGTCATAGAACACAACCACGTCTGCGGGCGTAAGCTTGAAGAAGCGCATGGCTTCGCCAACGGCCTGCCCGGAAAGGTTCATGAAGGTCTGTGGCTTGACCACAATGACCTTCTTGCCGTCCAGCTGGCCTTCATGCGTTAGGGCCTGCCAGCGTTTCTTTTCGGGCAAAAAATTATGGCGGCGAACAATCTCGTCCACCGCCATAAATCCAACATTGTGCCGGTGGTTCCTGTATTTGTCGCCTGGGTTGCCAAGACCGACAAATAAAAGCATGGGAATTCCCTTCCGGCAGCTTGGGGCGCAACAAACGCGCCCCAGTGTGTTTTATTCTTCGCCGCCTTCTTCTGCAGCAGCTTCTTCTTCACCTTCGTCAGCAGCGTTAGAAGAAGACTTGAGGCCGGAAGGTGCAACAATCGCACAGATCGTGAAGTCACGGTCAGTGATTGTTGGCTCAACGCCTTTAGGAAGTTTCACATCGGAAATCTTCACAGCTTCGTTGATGTCCAGCTCGGCAACGGAAACCTCGATGAATTCAGGGATCGCATTTGCAGGAACGTGCACTTCGATCTCGTGACGGGTGTAGTTGATTACGCCGCCACGCTTGAGGCCAGGAGATACTTCCTCGCCAACAACTTTGATCGGAACTTCCATAGTAACAACAGCGCCTTTGCCCAGACGAAGGAAGTCAATGTGCATTGGCATGTCGGATACTGGGTGCAGTTGCAGGTCACGCGGCAGAACAGTTGTGGTTTTCTTGCCAACCTTTACTTCGAACGTGTGGGACATAAAGCCGCCACGGTTCAGAAGACGGATAACTTCGTTCTGCGGGATTTGAATTGCTTCAGGTTCTTTGTTGTCGCCGTAGATTACAGCAGGTACTTGACCTGCACGACGCGCTGCACGGGAGGCTCCCTTACCTACACGCTCACGCGGCTCGGCAACGATGGTGACGATGTCAGCCATGTTATTTCTCCAAAACTCTAAAACAGCACAGGGACCATCCCCATGCTGACCGCCGCTTCCTCCAGGGATGCAAGGGCGGAGTTGCTCATACGGGCGTTCCCATATGAGTCGGGCGCGATTTAACGCGAATCCCGGAAAAATGCAAGCTGGAAACTGATTTTATGGGGCTTTCTGGCTACTTGAGGAAAGGTTCGTACGGGGAGTTTGGCGTGGGCGAGCAACTTTGTATTGGAGAATCTAGTCAGTCTTTCGGCTTCAGGGACCCCTTTTTGGCATAAGTATTGCGTTTAAAGTTCGCGTAATAGTAGATAATTGGATCGAAAATTTACCCTTTGTTAAGTGCCTGAAACCTACGTCTCACGTACATGGTTGGGGGCAACCATCACTACCGTCGGGTGTAAGCGTGGGTCATGACAGTGGCTCGTAAATATATGACTTTAACAGGGGATTTTAAATCCATGTCAATTTTGAATGGCGATACAACTGGCTTGGTTACCGAAGATGTAGATTATGATGGCGATGGCTTTTTAGAGACCAATGGTCAGCTTTCCTACACAACCGATGGCGAAACATTCCTGAATTTCACCCCTGCAGCACTGAGCGGGACATACGGCACCCTGACAATGTCTCATAACGGCTACTGGAGTTATGAGGCTGATAACAGCCAGGCGGCGATCCAGGATCTGGGCTATGGCGACTATCTGCAGGAGAGCTTCACGGTATCATCCGTTGATGGTAGCAGCCATACGATCCAGATCGATATTGAAGGCCAGGGCAACGGCATCTGGATTAGTGGCGATGACATCGGCCATGTGACAGAGGATCTTGATTATGACTATGACGGCGTGCTGCAGACGGACGGTTTCCTGTCGGCCTCG
>JABXIV010000301.1 GCA_013372925.1 Alphaproteobacteria bacterium | reverse complement strand
CGAATTCCGAAATTTCCGCCCAGCTTGTGGCCCTGTTCAAGGTTCAGTTCGACCCCGCTTATGAAGGCGTGGACCGCGAGACAATGGCACAAAACATTGTCACTGACCTGCGCTCGCTCCTTGAGGCTGTCACCAGCCTGGATGCTGACCGTATCCTCAGGGCATACGGCAATGTGATCCGTGCCACGCTCAGGACCAACTTCTATCAGGAAGGTGTGGTGAACCGTGAAGACGAGCGAGCGCTGGCCTTCAAGATCCGGTCTCGTGATGTGAACGAGATGCCGCTGCCGAAGCCATATGCGGAAATCTGGGTCTACTCCCCACAGGTGGAAGGTGTTCACCTGCGTGGCGGCCCTGTTGCCCGCGGTGGCCTCCGGTGGTCTGACCGCCGGGAGGATTTCCGTACCGAGGTACTTGGCCTTGTGAAAGCGCAGCAGGTGAAGAATGCCGTAATCGTGCCGCAGGGTGCGAAAGGTGGTTTCTTCCCGAAACAATTGCCGGCCATGAGCGACCGCGAAGCCTTCATGGCTGAAGGTGTGGCGTCCTACCGTTCTTTCATCTCCAGCCTTCTGTCGGTTACCGACAACCTGAAGGGTGCGAAGGTTAAACCGCCAAAAAGCGTTGTGCGCCGTGATGGTGACGACCCGTATCTGGTGGTGGCAGCAGACAAGGGCACAGCCACATTCTCTGATATTTCGAACGGTATTTCAGAAGGTCAGGGTTTCTGGCTTGGCGATGCCTTCGCGTCTGGCGGCTCAAACGGCTATGACCACAAGAAAATGGGCATTACCGCAAAGGGTGCCTGGGAAAGCGTGAAGCGCCACTTCCGCGAGATGGGCGTGAATACCCAGAAGGATGAGTTCACGGTTATCGGCGTGGGTGATATGGCGGGCGATGTATTCGGGAACGGCATGTTGTTGTCGAAAACCATTCGCCTGCAGGCGGCCTTCAACCACATGCATATCTTTGTTGATCCGAACCCGGGTGACGCCAAGGCCAACTGGAAAGAACGCAAGCGCCTGTTTGACCTGCCGCGGTCATCTTGGGCAGATTATGACAAGTCGCTTATTTCCAAAGGTGGTGGCATTTTTGAACGGTCTGCCAAATCCATCTCGCTCTCGCCTGAGATCAAGGAGTGGCTGGGTGTTGAAGCAGACGCCATGACGCCGACAGACCTGATCCACTGCATCCTGAAGGCCCAAGCCGACCTTCTGTGGTTTGGCGGGATCGGTACTTACGTACGGGCAACGGCTGAAAGCAACGCCCAGGTGGGTGACCGCGCCAACGACAGCCTGCGCGTTACGGCTGATGAACTGCGTGTTCGGGTGATTGGTGAAGGAGGCAACCTGGGCATGACCCAGAAAGCCCGGATCGAGTTCGGCCACAAGGGCGGTCGCCTGAACACCGACTTTATCGACAACTCCGCCGGTGTGGATTGTTCGGACAAAGAGGTGAACATCAAGATCCTGCTGGCTGACGCGATTGCCCGCGGCAACCTTACCCGCGAAGAACGGGATGATCTGCTGGTGTCCATGACCGATGAAGTGTCTGATATTGTTCTCTCGGACAACTATTTGCAGACACAGGCGATCTCGCTTGCGCAGGTAAACGCCAAGTCAGCTCGTGAGTATCATCTTGGCCTGATCCGCACGCTTGAACGCGATGGCGGCCTGAACCGCGAGATTGAGGTTCTGCCATCTGACGAAGGTTTCGCGGAACTGGCGGCTAATGATACGGGCCTCTCGCGGCCAGAGATTTCAACGCTCATGGCCTACGCCAAGATGTCTCTCTTTGATATTCTGGTGAAAAGCCAGTTGATCGATGATCCTGTGCTGCAGCCTGAACTTGAATGGGGTTTCCCTGCGGTTCTGCGCAAGAAGTTCGCAACCGAACTGAAGGAACACCGCCTGCGGCGTGAAATCATCGCCACGGTTCTTGCGAACGAGGTGGTGAACTGGGCAGGCTTGACCTTTGTTTACGAAGTGAAGGAAGAAACCGGCCTGGGTGTTGAAGACATCGTAGCGGCCTTCGTGATTGTGCGTGAAATCTTCGGCCTGAACGATCAGTGGGAAGCCATCAACGCGCTTGATTACAAAGTGTCGGCCAAAACGCAGTATGACATGCACCAGTCGGTTTCAGATTCCCTGAAAACACAGGTAATGTGGGTGCTTCGGAACCTGCCGCGTCCGTTCGATATCAGCAAAACGGTGAAAGCATTTGGTGATCCGATCAAGGATCTGTTCGGTATCAACCAGTCGATCCTCAGTGAACCGGCGCAGGAAGCCTTTGTGAACCGCCGCGACGCTCTGAAGGGCAAGAAGGTTGGCCACGATTTGGCGACCTTTGTATCCGCCTTTGAGGTGCTTGTTTCCGGCCCAGACATCATTCAGGTTGCCAAGAAGGCCAAGAAGCCGGTGGATTATGTTGCCGCCGTTCACTTTGCGCTCGGTGATGAGCTTGGCTTTGACTGGCTCCGGCAGCGGGCTGACCGGATCACACCGGAAGATCACTGGGATCTCCTGTCTGTGCGGTCTGAGCTTGAAGACCTGTCTGACCAGCAGCGTGACCTTGTGAACACCGTTTGCATGGGCGCGGGCGACATGACAGCCAAGCAGGCCACCAAGGCCTGGGCCAAGGAACAGCAAACCCGGATCATTCGCGCCAAGCGTTTGGTGGAAGACCTTTCCAGCTCTGGCGGGCTGACTGTTGCGAAGCTCAGCTTTGCCACGCGCCACCTGCGCTCGATCCTTCGTTAAAAGGAGGATCGTGTGGGGGAAGATAAAAATATCGAACCGGCGCCTGAGGGGCGCCGTGTTCCTTCAAAAGATACACTCAATCTTGTGATTGCAATTTGTGCCGTTCTGATTTCGGCGGCAAGCTTTGTGGCGGCCTATATGCAATCAGACGCAGCCTATCGGCAGGTGAAAGCGGAAACCTGGCCGTTTTTGCAGTTAGGATCGGGCAACTATAGTCTTGAGACACGAGAAAGTGCGCTGAGCCTGAAATTACACAATGCAGGCGTAGGACCGGCGAATATCAAAAGCCTTGTTTTGAGTTATGAGGGTAAGCCGTTCGCAAATTTCTGGGGCTATGCAGCTCTCTGTTGCACAGAAAAAGGCGCTGTACCGACGATGCAAGAATATTACCGCGAAAACAAAGATGGTCTGGTAATTACCTCGTCGGGGTCCGGTTTTATCTTGCCTGCCGGGGAAGAAAGATTGCTTTTCAATGTCCCAAAGACGGTCAAAAACGAGGCCTTCTGGCAGAAGCTTGATCGGGGGCGTTGGAAAATCACGGGTAAGAGCTGTTACTGCTCACTTCTTGGCGAATGTATGGAAACGGATTTCATCAATGAACCGGTCGCAGTGAAGGTTTGCACGCCACCCACAGGTCCGAATTACGACGGATAACGCGTTTTAAGAGGTAACTGGGTCGCCCGTTTTGCGAGGAGTACAAGGATGGGCGACCCAGTCAAGGGAAGTTCGGCTTCTGTTAAGAAGGAGAGAGGAACTTCCCTTTGTTCCAGTCGTTGATTGTCTGGATAATTTCTTCGCGTGTGGTCATCACAAACGGCCCATAGCGCGCCACAGGTTCATTGATAGGTGCCCCGGCAATCAACAGGAACCGTGCACCAACCCGTCCTTTGATGGTAACGCTGTCGCCGTCATCCAATACTGCAAGCGTGCGGGTTGGGAAGGCTTGTCCTTCAATAGACAGACCGCCTTGGATACCGTAAATAAAGGCTGTGTGGCCCACCGGGATCGGCAAGTGGGCTTCCTCTTCCGTCAGTGTAATGTCTGCATAAAGGGGGGCGGCGGTGATGTCTGTCACCGGGCCTGATGTACCGCCCAAGGTGCCAGCGATCAGCCGGGCTTCATAGCCGTCCCCTTCAACGGTAGGAATGTCATCTTTTGAGACTTCCTGATACCGCGGTGGGATCATTTTCTTGGCATTTGGCAGGTTCACCCAAAGCTGGAAACCGTGGACATCTTCGTCTGATGCCACTGGCATTTCCGAATGGACAATGCCGCGGCCGGCGGTCATCCACTGGGCATCACCCGGGCCGATTACGCCTTTGTTGCCGACAGCGTCACCATGTTCCATCCGGCCTGAAAGCATATAGGTGACGGTTTCAAACCCGCGATGCGGATGGTTTGGGAAGCCCGCGTCGCCAGAATCCTTCGGCAGCACCATTTCATCGAACAGCAGGAAAGGGTCCAGCTCTGACATGCCTTGCCGTCCGATGCTGCGGTGAACGGTAACGCCCCGGCCTTCGGGCATGGCCAAAGCTTCAAAAAGCGTTTTTACCTTGCGTTTCATGGTTGGTCCTTTCGCTCTTATAGCCAGTCGCGGCCATGCGGGATCATCAGATCAAGTTCAGGCCCCGTGGGGATAACGCCTGTGGGGTTGATGGTTTTGTGGCTGGCGTAATAGTGGGTCTTGATGTGGTCCATATGCACGGTGGCTGCTACGCCGGGCATCTGGTAAATCTCCCGCACATAGGCGGAAAGCTCGGGATAATCAGCAATGCGCCTGATGTTGCACTTGAAGTGCCCCACATAAACCGGATCGAACCGTACAAGCGTAGTGAACAGGCGGATGTCTGCCTCGGTAAATGTGTCACCCACCAGATACCGGTTTTCAGCCAGATGTTTTTCAAGCCAGTCCAGTGATCGGAACAGCGGCACAACCGCTTCTTCATAAGCACTCTGTGAGGTGGCGAAGCCCGCTTTATAGACCCCGTTATTGACCGTGTCATAGATCCGGTCGTTCAGGGCGTCGATCTCTGTCCTCAGCGCTTCGGGGTAATAGTCCCCAGCGCGGGCACCCAGATGATCAAAGGCAGAATTCATCATGCGGATGATGTCTGCGCTTTCGTTGGAGACGATTGTTTTGCGCTTCTTGTCCCACAGCACAGGCACGGTAACCCGGCCCGAATAGCCAGCGTCTGCGCGGGTATAAATCTGGTGCATAAAGTCTGAGCCGAACAAGCCATCGCCCGTGCTGCCGTCCTTGGCATCGAACGTCCAGCCATGTTCCAGCATGGTCATGCCCACAACGGACACGTCGATCATGCCTTCAAGGCCTTTCAGCGCCCGCATGATCAGGGTGCGGTGAGCCCATGGGCAGGCGTAAGATACATACAGGTGATAGCGCCCGCTTTCGGCTTCAAAGTCGCCTTTTCCAGAGGGGCCTTCGGCACCGTCTTTGGTTACCCAGTTCCTGAACTGGCTTTCGCTTCTTTTAAAGGCGCCGCCATTTGATTTGGTGTCATACCACTGGTCATGCCATTCGCCGTCGATCAATAGTCCCATCGCTGTCTCCTTTTTCTTTTGCCTGAAAGTAAGCGCAGAGCGTGTTTCCTTGTAGGGGCCAAAGCCCCAAGGCTGTGTTGTGAAAAAGCGAACGCTCCTTGTGTGAGGGAATCCACAACAGTTGTGATATGCTCAACCTGAACAAGAGCAGAAAACGGGATTATCTCGCGTGCGAGCACTTCTTCTGATGGTCACAAGCTCATTTTTGCTTGTCTCTATGCCTTTTGCCGCAGCAGCGAACGAATGCCTGCGCATTGGCGTGATCGAGGAAGGCAAGGCGCCCTTGCGGGTCATGAAAGTGGGTCGGCGTGTTTTCGATCAGGCCAGGCTGTGTGTTGAATTTGTTCTGGTGCCAGTTCGGCGTGCGGAAGCCATGACCCTTGCGGGTGAACTGGACGGTGAGATGTTCCGTTCCGAGATTTGGATTAAGCGCCATGAAGACAAGGTGGTTGGTGTTCCAACCCCTATCTATATCGACCAGATGGTGGCCATCAGCCTGATGGAAAAGAAGTTGGGTATCTCGTCGTTTGATGACTTGCGGGGCAAGCGGGTCGTGATTACGGGCGGGCACCGCTGGGCAGAAACCCGGCTTGGCGCGCTGGGGGTGTCGCCGGTGAAGGCCAATTCGGTTGATCAGTTCATGGAACTTCTGAAAGTGGGGCGCGTTGAAGTGGGCTTGCTGGAAGAAAGCCTGATCGGTGATTTGGGCCGGCTGGAAGGTGTGGTGATAAAGCCGGTGTCGCCGCTGCCATACTTTATGGTGTTGCGCCGCCGTCATGCAGATTTAATGGCCGTGCTGGATGAGGCCATTCTGTGGGTTAGGGCAAATCCGGCGAATTAAGCCTTCTCGGCATTACTCTTTGCCGAACCAGTCAGCCAGGAAATCGATCAGCAGGCGCACCTTCAGCGGCAGGAGCCGCCGCTCGGGGTACAGGGCATAAAGATGCATGTCAGGCCGGGTGTAATCCTCAAGAAGGGGCACTACCTGGCCGGTTTTCAGCGCGTCGCCAACGAAGAAATCAGGCAGGGTGGCAATGGCAACACCTTCTGCAGCTGCTGCGAGCTGCATCAAGCCTGAGTTGGACGTAACCTGTCCCGACACGCGAACCGCCTGGGCATTTGCGCCTTCCCCGAACCGCCACTGTTTGGCCGCCTCGACATTGGAATAAAACACACAGTTATGGTGCTTCAGGTCTTGCGGTGTTTTTGGGGTGCCGTGTTTTTCCAGATACGCTGGGCTTGCCACCACATACTGTTGAATTTGACATATCTTTCGGGCGATCAGGCTTGTATCTACAAGGTCAGCAGCGATCCGTAGGCCAAGGTCATAGCCGCCGCCGATGATGTCCACGCGCTCGTCAGTCAGATTCATCTCAATTTTCAGGGCAGGATGCATCTTCATGAAGGCCATGAAGGGTTCTCCGAGCCTCAGGTCCGCGAAGCTGCGCGGTGCTGTCAGACGCAGGGTGCCCACCAGATTGTCGCTTGTGTGTTTCACGGCCTGGGCCGCGTCTTCCACTTCATCGAGGATGCGGACGCCGCGTTCATAAAAAAGCGCGCCTTCGTCTGTGGGGGTCACGCCCTTTGTGGTGCGCGCGAGAAGCTTGACGCCTAGGTCATCTTCAAGCGACTGGATGCGTCTGCTTGCCACCGATTTGGTGATGTGCAGCGCCTTGGCCGCAGCGGTCAGGTTGCCGGCTTCCACAGCGCGGCAATAGGTTTTGATGGCAGCGAGATCCATGGGCGTTTTGTTACTTTCATGCGAACCAAGATTGGCTGTATTGTGGTGTGGTGTTGCCAAATACGCAACAAAAACCGGCCCGAGTGGGGCCGGCTTCATGGTTTATGGCTGGTCGGACTATTTTATCGCCAGCGGCGTGCGATATAGAAGCAGGCTAACCCTCCGATCAGGAACATGCCCCCCAGCGCATAATGCCAACTGATCGGTGTGGGCGATTGTTGTCGCCTTTGGTCTACAAGGGAATACCTTCGATACCCGTTGGGAACTTTCTCAATATAAAAGTCCCCACGGTTTTCATGTAGGGTCTTGAAGTCAAAATCTATGCGCTCCGCATAAGTTTTGCCTTCGTCGTCCGGTTTTCCTGCGAGCAAAAATTTGAATGTCAAAGGCGGTTCGTTATTCTTGATCACACCTTCGGATCGGTATTTAAAGATGATCGAATGATCCGGTATCGAGAATGCCAACCCCAACATGCCGCCGCCAATCATAAGCATTACCAGCCCGGCCAGAAGCCAGCCGCGCATCAGGTGTGCTTCAGAGCGTTGCCGAGAAAGCACCACGGCCCTTACCTCCTTGATCTCCCGCAACTTGTCCATCTCGCCGGAGAAAACAGACCTGCATAGATCTTCCACCTTGATGCCATAGGCAGACATGAGCCGGTTGAAAATGTCTTCCGATGGATAGCTTTTCCCGGTTTCCAGTTTAGATAGGTAGGATTGCTCGATATCGGCCCTCGCTGCGGCCTCGGGCTGGGTCAGGCCATGCTCTTCCCGTTTCTGTCGTATATAATCGCCAAACTTCATGTTGGTCTCCTGTTCGGCAGGCAAATATGCGCCGTAACCTGCGGAATGCGGTTTGAACGTACGCCCAGTACGCCCGGCACCCCTTTCCTTGGTCCCGACACAAATTTTCCTGCCGGGTCGGTCGCTACGCCTTCATGACTGCCATAGCTTGTTGAAAACACGACACATTCTTTGGAAGTCATGCGGGGAATACTAGCTGAATATCATGGAATAAAGCCAGTTTTCCGATGAATATGAGCCTAAGGGTCATGACTGCGGTCAAAATTACAGAACAGTCTTCTTTTCGCGGTATATTACGAAGCCTGCAAACAGGCCGGCAATACCGAGCGCCGCGAGTGCTGCGCCAATACCCACCAGCATCTGGTTGCGGTTGCCCAGTATTTCGGTGCTTTCATGAGTGAAGTCGTACCGCCGCCTACCGTTTTCCACCGGTACCACAAACATAGCGCCCTGCCGTTCGGTCGTTTTGATAAAAGCATAGTCCAACCGGGCCGATACCTCCGATATATTGTATATGCTCTTGTCCTCATCACGGAACGCATAGTTGAAAAGGTTGAGCGATTCCCCGTCCCTGATAACGCCATAGGAACGATAGTGCTGATAATGATAGCTAACTGTTTCAGGAGCGATCATTTCATGGGCGACTAATCCGGTGCCAAGTGCAAGCGAGGCAGATGCAGCGACAGCGACATACATAGCTAGGTTGGATTTTCGCTTAGTGTGGCGCGCTAACCTGTCCCGCACTTGTTTGATCTCCTTCAGGCGCAATAGCTCCGTATCGTCGACCTCAGAACACAGAGTGGAAAGGTCGATTTCGTAGGCCTTCAGGATTGCATCGAATATGTCCTCCGCGGGATAGTTGCGACCGTTCTCCAGCTTGGACAGATAGGACTGTTCCACACCGATCTCTTTGGCCGCCTCGGGCTGGGTCCAGTTCAGCCGTTCCCTGCACGCTTTGATGTAGGCACCGAATTTCATTATTTTCCCCCAATCATTAACATCATGAAAATACGGCGTTATTCTTCCGTAGTCGTTTTATGAATGCGAGGCGAATATAGACGAATTATCGCACATAATCCAAAAAAGGTGGTGCTTCCCCCGTGCCGGGCAACAAAAAACCGCCCCGAAATGAGGCGGTTTTAAATATTTTCCAGAAGTTCAGCCGGGGTTATTTCGGCGCAATCACCATGATCATCTGGCGGCCTTCCATTTTGGGGCGTGCCTCAATCTTGGCTTCTTCTTCCATCGCGCTAGCCACCTTCTTGAGCACTTCCATGCCCAGTTCCTGGTGCGCCATTTCACGGCCACGGAAACGGATGGTTACTTTCACCTTGTCACCCTTATCGATGAACTGGTGGATTTTCTTCATCTTTGTTTCATAGTCGTGAACGTCGATGCCCGGACGCATCTTGATTTCTTTTACGTCCTGGGTTTTCTGGTTCTTACGCGCAGCGTTGGCTTTCTTCTGCTGCTCGTATTTAAACTTGCCGTAGTCGAGAACCTTACATACAGGGGGTTCTGCATTCGGCGAGATTTCCACAAGGTCAAGCCCACTATCGCGCGCGATATCCATCGCCTGCGCAGTTGTAACTACACCGTGGTTTTCACCCTCTGCTCCGATCAAACGTACTTCACGTACCCGGATTTGATCGTTTACGCGCGGTCCTTCCTGTTTGGGTGGCGCCGCAAATTGCCCTCTACGTATGGTCAGTTCTCCTATATCTCGTTAACCATTCAAGTAACATTGGCGAGCCGAGGTGACTCGCCAACCTGTTCATTATAGCTCGACTTTTATGTCCTGCAAAGCCTTGAAACGCTTGGATTTTGCTTTCTTACGCTTTGCCGGAAGGCATTTCTGCCTCCGCCACCAGCGATGCGATCACTTCCACAAGGGGTGCTACGGTCTGGTCCTTAGACCCGAGCCGCCGCACACTGACGGTTCTCTGTTCTGCTTCGCGTCCGCCGACAACAAGGATGGCAGGCACTTTTGCATGGCTGTGCTCGCGGACCTTGTAGTTGATCTTCTCGTTCCTCAGGTCCAGCTTGGCGCGCATGCCAGCGGCCTCGAGGGCGGCGAAAACTTCTTTCGCATAATCGTCAGCATCGGACGTAATCGGTGTCACAACAGCCTGCGTTGGGGCAAGCCACAACGGCATGCGGCCAGCGTAATGCTCGATCATGATGCCGATGAAACGCTCCAATGTCCCCAGGATGGCGCGGTGCAGCATCACAGGGCGGTGCTTGTTGCCGTCTTCGCCAACGAAGGATGCGTCAAGGCGCTCCGGCAATACGAAATCAAGTTGCAGTGTGCCGCACTGCCACGTCCGGCCGATGGCGTCAGACAGGTGGAACTCAAGCTTCGGCCCATAAAAGGCGCCCTCGCCTGGTGCGTAATCATATTCAAGGCCAGCCGCCTTCAGTGCCGCTTCAAGCGCGCCTTCAGCCTTGTCCCATGTTTCGTCTGTACCGGCGCGCGTCTCTGGGCGGGTTGCCAGCAGCACCTTGAACTCAGGGAAGCCAAGGTCACGGTATACGCTCGCCAGCAGGTCACAGAAAGCCACGCTTTCGCTTGTAATCTGGTCCTCGCGGCAGAAGATGTGCGCATCATCCTGTGTCATCTGGCGTACGCGCATCAACCCGTGCAGCGCGCCATGCGCTTCGTTCCGGTGGCAACAGCCAAATTCCGCAAAGCGGATTGGCAGGTCACGATAAGATTTGATGCCCTGCTTGAATACCTGCACGTGTGCCGGGCAGTTCATGGGCTTCAGCGCCATCAGTTTCGCGTTGGCAGATACCACGGGCGCGTCTTCCTCAGTGCTCGGGATTTCATCCGGCACAACGAACATGTTTTCGCGGAACTTGGACCAATGGCCAGACTGTTCCCAGAACTTGCTGTCCAGAAGCTGAGGTGTCTTGATCTCGTTATAGCCAGCGCCCTGCAGGCGGCTGCGGATATATTTTTCCATCTGAAGCCAGATGGTATAGCCCTGCGGGTGCCAGAAAACGGACCCTTGCGCTTCTTCCTGCAGGTGGAACAGGTCCATCTCGCGTCCCAACTTACGGTGGTCGCGTTTTTCGGCTTCTTCAAGCCGGTGCAGGTAGGCTTTAAGCTCTTTCTTGTCGGTCCAGCAGGTACCGTAGATACGTGTCAGCATGGCATTCTTGCTGTCGCCGCGCCAGTATGCGCCCGCCACTTTCATCAGCTTGAAGGCGTCGCCCAGCTTGCCGGTTGATGGCAGGTGCGGCCCACGGCACAGGTCCAGCCATTCACCCTGGCGGTACACCGTGATCGGTTCGCCTTCCGGCAGGTCTGCAATAATCTCAGCCTTATAGTGTTCGCCAATCTTCTTGAAATAGGCGATCGCCTCGTCCCGGTCCCAAACTTCGCGGGTGATGTCTTCATTGCGTGCCACGATCTCGTGCATGCGCTTCTCAATCACCGCAAGGTCGTCTTCTGTGAAGGGCTTGTCGCGCGCGAAATCATAGAAGAAGCCGTCCTGGATGTTCGGGCCAATGGTCACTTGTGTACCAGGGAACAGTTCCTGCACGGCTTCGGCCATCACGTGCGCACAGTCGTGGCGCAGGATGTCGAGCGCATCGTCTGTGTCGCGCTTGGTAACGATGGAAACGTCAGCGTCTTCTTCGATCTCGCGGGTCAGGTCCCACATCTCGCCATTCACTTTGATGGCAAGTGCAGCCTTGAGGAGACCGGGGCCGATATCGGCCGCGAGGGTGGTGCCGGTCACCGGGCCATCAAACGTGCGCACGCTGCCGTCTGGCAGGCGCAGGTTGACCGGGTTGTTTGCACTCACATTCTCGCTCATTGGTTTGGTTTCCTCAAAAAATAAAAATTGGTGAAGTGGCGAGTTAACTACGGTCCACGCGGAAGTCAAGCAAAGGCTTGGGTTTTGTGCGCTTGAGCATGAAAAAGAGGCCTGCTAGGGTCACCCAAACATCACAGAGTATCATTCGGGGAATTACCAGATGACCAGACCATCCATCCTGCGCGCGCCGCACGGCACGGAAATCGCCTATCATAAAACTGAGGGGCATGGCCCTGGCGTTGTATTCCTTGGCGGCTTCATGAGCGATATGGAAGGCTCGAAGGCGCTCGCGCTTGAGGCTTACTGCCGCGCCGTCGGAAGGGCCTTTGTGCGCTTTGACTATCAGGGGCACGGCCAGTCTTCCGGCAGTTTCGCGGATGGCACCATTGGCCTGTGGCTTCAGGATGCGCTGGCGGTGATCGACCGCCTGACCGAAGGGCCGCAAATTCTGGTGGGCAGTTCCATGGGTGGCTGGATTTCGCTTCTTGCGGCAAAGGCGCGGCCGGGGCGCATTCATGCGCTTGTGGGTATCGCAGCAGCCCCCGATTTCACCGTGCGCATGTGGCGCGACGAGCTGACCGCCGAACAGCGCGCAGAGATCGAAGCGCGCGGCAAAACCGAAATCCCGACCGACTATGGCGATGAGCCTTACACCATCACAAAAGACCTGATTGAAGACGGCTGGATGAACCGGGTGATCCATGCGCCGTTCCATCTGGATGTGCCGGTGCGGCTTATTCAGGGTACGGCAGACGCCGATGTGCCGTGGCCAACGGCGCTCACGATTGCTGACCGGCTGACGGGCGAGGACGTGGAGGTGATTCTGGTGCCCGGCGGCGATCACCGGCTGTCTCGTGATATTGACCTGAAGCGCCTGACCCGTGTGGTGGATGATCTGGCGAGGCCTGTCTGATGGCGGGGAAATACTCAAAACTGAACCGCGAGCAAATCTTCGAGTTTTTCGCGCGATTGGCGGAAGACAACCCGAACCCGGAGGGCGAGCTGGAGTATGTGAATGATTTCACGCTGCTCGTCGCGGTGGTGCTGTCGGCGCAAGCGACTGATGTTGGCGTGAACAAGGCTACGCGCAGCCTGTGGCCTGTGGCTGACACGCCCGAGAAGATGCTGGCGCTGGGTGTGGACGGGCTGAAGGAACACATCAAAACCATCGGGCTATATAACTCCAAAGCCGAGAATGTGATCAAGCTGTGCCGCGATTTGATCGACAAGCACGGCGGCAAGGTGCCTGAGACGCGGGAAGAACTGGTGGCGCTCGCGGGCGTGGGCCGCAAAACCGCCAATGTTGTGCTGAACATCGCCTTCGGCCAGCCCACCTGCGCGGTGGATACGCATATTTTCAGGGTGTCGAACCGCACAGGCCTCGCGCCCGGGAAGAATGTGGACAAGGTTGAGGAAGCCTTGATGAAGGTGATTCCAGACCCCTTCAAGCTGCACGCCCACCACTGGCTGATCCTGCTTGGCAGATACATTTGCAAAGCGCGCAAGCCCGACTGCGCCAAATGCAAGCTGACAGACATCTGCAAATTCAAGGACAAGACGATCTAAACCAGTCTCGATTTTATAGAAGGGGGATAGCATGCGCATTTTGGGGTATCTGGTTGTTGGTCTTTTGGGGCTGATCATTTTCATGGTGGCCAACACGGTGGCATGGCTGCCCGCGGGGGAGGCGAAAAGCCTGAGGCCCGCAACCTATGACACCACGGATGCCCGGCGCATGGCGGAAAATCTGGCCGGTGCAGTACGGTTTCAGACAGTTTCCTACAGCTATGAGCAGGCCCCGGATGACGTAGCCTTCAAGGGCTTTCAGGACTATCTGGTAAAAACCTATCCAAATGCCCATGCTGTGCTTGAGCGTGAAGTCGTCTCAGACTATTCCCTGATGTATCGCTGGCCCGCTGGTGCTGACACAGGCAAAAAACCCATCGCGCTGGCGGCCCACATGGACGTGGTGCCGGTGCCCGAACGCGGATTAGCCGACTGGCCGCAGCCGCCATTTGCGGGCGTGATCGACGGTGAAGGCATCCTGTGGGGCCGCGGCACGCTGGATGACAAGGGCTTGCTGATTTCCATCATGGAAGCGGCGGAAAAGCTGGCGCGCGCGGGCTTCAGCCCAGACCGCGATATCTATTTCCTGTTCGGCCATGACGAAGAACTGGGCGGCAACAAAGGCGCGGCCGTGATGGCCAAGATGCTGCAGGAACGCGGCGTTCGGCTCTCGTGGCTGATGGATGAAGGCAGCGCGATTGCCGCCGGTGTGATCCCCGGCGTGAAAAGCCCTGTGGCGTTGATCAGTCTTGGGGAAAAGGGGTCTGTTACGCTCAAATTCTCGGCAAACGACGATGGCGGGCATTCTTCTGCGCCAAAGGATTATACCGCGGCCAGTCTCGCGGCCAAGGCTGGTGTTGCTGTAACCGAAAACCAGTATCCGCTGGTGCTGGATGAGCATCTAGAATCCTTCCTGAAGGCCGTGGCGCCAGAACAGCCTTTCCTGAACCGTTTCATGATCGCGAACCTGTGGGCCACGCGGGGCGTTTTGGCGGGGGAGCTGGCCAAAAGCCCAACCGTGGCCGCCTTCATGCACACCACAACGGCTTTCACCATGATGGAGGCGGGCACGAAATCGAACATCCTGCCCCAGTATGGCGAGGCCGTGGTGAATTACCGCATCCACCCACGCGATACGGTTGAGGGCGTGGTTGCCCGCGCGACCGAGATTATCGCTGATGACCGGGTGATGGTGGAAGTGATGGGCGAAGGCCGCGAAGCCACCAGCCTATCCAGCCCTGTGGGCGAAGGGTATCAGACGATCGCTGGCACGGTGCAGGCGGAATTCGGCGACATCCCGATCGCCCCCACACTCACGGTTCAGGGCACAGATGCGCGCCATTATGACGGTGTGGCCGACGGCGTTTACCGTTTTATGCCACTTGTCGTGGGCAAGGATACCTTGAAGCAAATCCACGGCACGGCGGAGCATATTAGTATCGAAGCCCTCGCCCGGCAGGTGAGCTTTTATGAAGCGCTAATGCGGGCTAGCGCGGGTAGTGGCACTCCATAATCACCAGTCGCTGGCCGGGTACAGCACTTAAATCTTCACCCACTTCTTCAAAGCCAAGTTTTTCATAAACATGGCGGGCGCGGTCGTTCTGTTCGTAAACATCCAGCCACACCACCTCTGCCTTGTGGTTGGTAAAGAAATACTCCAGCACCGCAGCCATGAAGGCTTTGCCGATGCCGTCACCCCTGCGGGCAACAATGATGCGCCGCCACTCGACGCGTCCAGGCGCGTTATCCAGCAAGATGGCATAGCCAAGCGTCTGCCCTTCAATGTCTTCGGCGATCAGATAATGATAGGCGGTATTATGGAGGTTTTCGCGGTGGGTGGCTTCATCCCATGAATGAACGAAGATGTTTGCGGGGTCCATCTCAAGCGTGCGGATGAAAAAAATATCATCCTCGGTCGCTTTGCGAATATGATGGAACTTGTACATGGTTATGTCTCCCACAACCCGATCCCGAGGCTTTAGTATGACAGACTTCACGCTGCATCCGCAACTGGCAAAAGACACGGTTTTCGTGAAGAAGCTATCCCTTTGCCGTGTGTTATTGATGAAGGACGCCGGATACCCTTGGCTTGTTCTGGTGCCCGAGCGCGGTGACATTCGCGAAATTCATGAACTGGATGAAGCTGACCAGCAAACCCTGATGTGCGAGATCACAACCGTGGCGGGGCGACTCGAGGCCCTGACGGGCGCTGACAAAATGAATGTGGCGGCGCTGGGCAACATGGTGCCGCAGCTTCATATCCATATTATCGCGCGCTTTGAAACGGATGCCGCCTGGCCGGGGCCGGTGTGGGGCATGGCACCCGCAAAACCCTTTGGCGAGGACGCGCTGGAACAAACGGTTTTCAACATAAAAGAGGCGCTTGAATAAATAATTCCCTGTGTATTTTATGTGTTTTCTTGACACAAAGTTATGTTTTCCAACATGGTCTTCACGGAAGACAATACGTATGGGGGATT
>JABXIV010000172.1 GCA_013372925.1 Alphaproteobacteria bacterium | reverse complement strand
TATCACGCGGGGCTATTTAACATTGGCGGTGAAGGCCAGGCCATGCTGGGCGGCGTGGGGCTGACGCTTGCGGTGTTCCTTGTGGGAGATCTATCACCGTTTCTTGCGGTTTTGCTGGCGATCCTTGGGGCAGCGCTGTTTGGCGCGGCATGGGCTTATATTCCAGCCTATCTGCAGGCAAAGCGCGGCAGCCATGTGGTGATCACCACTATCATGTTCAACTTCATTGCATCCGCGCTTTTGGCCTACCTGCTTGTCGGGCCGCTGCAGCGTCCGGGTGGCCAGATGCCTGAAAGCGCTGACTTCCCCGAAGGGGCGTCGCTTATGTATCTGCAAGATCTGTTCATGATGCTGGGTTTTGAATATGAAAGCGGGCCTTTGAACCTGTCTGCGTTGATCGCACTTCTTTGTGCGCTTGCCGTTTGGTTCATGCTGTGGCGCACGCGGTTCGGGTATGAACTCCGCGTCGTTGGCCAGAATCATCAGGCTGCCCGCTATGCTGGTATTTCCTTCACGCGCATGACAGTGGTGGCCATGATGATCTCGGGCGCTCTTGCCGGTATGATGGGCTTGAATGAGCTTTTAGGTGAACAGCACCGCCTGTTGGGTAACTTCACGCTCGGATATGGTTTTGTTGGTATTGCCGTTGCCTTTATGGGGCGGAACCATCCGGTTGGAATTATTCTGGCATCCATCCTTTTCGGGGCCCTCTATCAAGGTGGGGCTGAACTGGCCTTTGAAATGCCTAATATCCAGCGGGATTATATCGTGCTGATCCAGGGCCTGGTAATCCTGTTCGCGGGCGCGATGGAACATCTGTTCCGCGATCCGGTGGAAGCGCTATTCAGGCGCGTTCGTGAACGGAGGGCTGTGTGATGGAACTTTTCACTGACATCATCTTCCTTCTGGATTCGACGCTAAGAACAGCGACACCGCTTGTGCTTGCGGCCCTTGCGGGGCTTGTGGCAGAACGGTCTGGCATTGTGGATATTGGCCTTGAAGGCAAGATGCTTGCGGCAGCGTTCGCGGCGGCTGCAGCAGCAGCTGTCACCGGCTCGCCCTGGATGGGGATGTTGGCTGGTATGGGTGCCTCTGTTTTGCTGGCGCTGTTGCATGGCTATGTTTCTATTTCCCAGCGGGGCAACCAGATTGTTTCCGGCATGGCGATCAATATCGCTGTTGCGGGGCTTGCGCCGACGCTCGCCAACTTCTGGTTCCAGAAGGGTGGGCAGACGCCGCTGCTGGAAAATGAAGCGCGCTTCAATACGATTGATTTGCCTTTTGCCGGCGCGCTTTCTGATGTGCCAGTGATTGGCGGCATATATAGCGAGCTTCTTTCCGGCCACAACCTGATTACTTACCTGACTGTACTGTTGATTCCGGCCGTGGCTTGGATGCTGTACCGCACGCGGTTTGGCCTGCGTTTGCGGGCCGTGGGTGAAAACCCGGAAGCGGTGGATACCGCGGGTATTTCCGTAACACTGCTGCGCTACAAGGCGATGATTATTGCAGGTATGCTGTGTGGGCTTTCCGGCAGCGTGCTTTCAACCGGCCTAGGCGCCGGATTTATCCGGGATATGTCAGCGGGTAAGGGATATCTGGCACTAGCGGCCATGATCTTTGGCCGGTGGAAGCCTGTACCGACGCTGCTGGCCTGTTTGCTGTTCGGTTTTGTGGATGCACTTCAGGGGCGCCTGCAGGGCGTGGCGTTGCCGCTTGTAGGTGAGATTCCTGTTCAGTTCACGATCATGCTACCCTATGTGCTGACAGTGGTGATCCTTGCAGGCTTTGCCGGGCGTATGGAAGCGCCGAAGGCCAGTGGCATCCCCTATGAAAAGGACCATTGATATGGCGACTGACCTGAAAGCCCTTATTGATGCCGCGATGAAGGCCCGCGATGCGGCTTATGCGCCATATTCAAACCATCCGGTAGGGGCTGCGGTGCTGACAACCTCGGGCGAGGTGTTCGCTGGATGCAATGTGGAAAATGCCGCCTACCCGCTGGGGACATGCGCCGAAGCTGGCGCGATCGCTGCTATGGTGATGGCAGGCGAGCGCGAGATTGCCCATGTTGTGATCGTGGGGCCGGGCGAGGCCGCCTGTACGCCATGCGGTGGATGCCGGCAAAAGATACGTGAATTTGCGGGCAGTGACGGCAAACCTGTCACGATCTGCGACAAAGATGGCAATGTTTTGCTGGAAACCGATAGCGCGGCACTTTTGCCGCATGCCTTCGGCCCAGACAATGTTGATGAAGCCAAAAGGTAAAGAGTGATGAGTGTTTTCATTCCACAGGAGGTAATCCGAACCAAACGCGATGGCGGCACGATTTCAAGTGCCGATATCGAGCGTTTTGTAAAAGGAATCACCGATGGCAGGGTCACGGACGCGCAGGTGTCTTCGCTTGCGATGGCCATTTTCTTTAATGGCATGAGCCCGGAAGAAGGGGCTGCCCTCACGCTTGCGATGCGCGACAGTGGCGACGTGATGGACTGGCAGGCCTACGGGTTTGATGCCGATGCCCCGATTGTTGACAAACACTCAACTGGCGGTGTTGGTGATAAGGTCAGCCTGATGCTGGCGCCGATTGTGGCCGCTTGTGGTGGCTTTGTGCCGATGATTTCCGGCCGTGGCTTGGGGCATACGGGCGGCACACTCGACAAGCTTGAAAGCATCCCGGGCTATGATCCGTATCCGGATAATGCCCGTTTTGCTGAAATCGTGCGTGAAGTGGGCTGTTCTATCATTGGCCAAACCGGCAATCTGGCACCGGCTGACAAGCGCTTCTATGGCATCCGTGATGTTACAGCGACCGTGGAAAGCGTGCCGCTTATCACGGCCTCTATCCTTTCCAAGAAGCTATCGGCAGGCCTGAATGCGCTGGTGATGGATGTGAAATGCGGTAACGGCGCCTTTATGGATTCGCCAGAAAAGGCAGAAGAGCTGGCCGAAAGCATTGTGCGTGTAGCGAAGGCGGCAGGCACACCAACAACGGCGCTTTTGACAGACATGAACCAGGTTCTGGGCCGTACGGCAGGGAATGCGGTTGAAGTGTTTGAGACAATCGACTTCCTGAAAAAACCCGCAAATGCGGACAGCCGCCTGCTTGAGATCACACTTGAACTGGCCGCCCATATGTTGGCGTTGTCCGGCGCACAGCCAAGCCTTGAAGAGGCAAGAACCAAGGCAGAAGTTGCACTGAATGACGGCGAAGCAGCCGAGGTTTTCGCGCAGATGGTTGTGGCCCAGGGCGGCCCGGCTGATTTTATGGAGCGCGCTGACCACTATATGCCGCTTGCGTCTGTTGTGAAGCCTGTAACGCTTGGTGGGGCAGGTTATATTACTGGCATGGATACGCGTGCCATTGGCATGGCCGTTGTGGCGCTTGGTGGCGGTCGTACCGATCCGGCGCAAAAAGTAGATCACGGTGTGGGTTTTACCCAGATTGCGCAGGTGGGGGATCGGCTTGACGCGGATACACCGTTCGCGACTGTCTATGCCCGCACGGAAGAGGCGGCGGATGCGGCGATCCAGACTGTTCGGTCATCCGTAAAACTGGCTGATACTGCGCCATCGGTATCTGCCGTGATCAGCAAGATTATAGGAGGCTAAAGCATGGCACGTGCCTTCATTATGGTTCTGGACAGTTTTGGCATTGGCGCGGCGCCTGATGCTGACAGCTTTGGCGACACGGGCGCAGACACGCTTGGCCATATTGCTGACTGGTGCGCGGCAGGCAATGTTGCAGCAGACCGTCCAAGCGCAGGCCCGATCAGGCTGCCGAACATGACCAGGCTTGGCCTCGGCAAGGCGGCAGAACTGGCGACAGGCCATGAGCCAAAGGGCATGGAATTTTCTGGCGAAATCACGGGGCTTTATGGTGCCTGCGCAGAAGAATCATTTGGCAAGGATACGCCATCCGGCCACTGGGAAATGGCGGGTGTGCCGGTGAAGTTTGACTGGGGCTATTTTCCGCCGGAATTCCCAAGTTTCCCGGATGACCTGATTGCAAAACTTGTCGAGCGCTGCGATCTGCCGGGCGTGCTTGGCAACAAGGCTGCATCTGGCACGGTGATTCTGGAAGAACTTGGCGATGAGCATATGCGCACCGGCAAGCCGATTGTTTATACCTCGGCAGACAGCGTTTTTCAGGTGGCTGCACATGAGCAGACCTTTGGTCTTGAGCGCCTTTATGAGGTTTGCCAGGTCGCCCGTAAGCTGGTGGACGACTATAACATCGGGCGCGTGATCGCCCGGCCGTTCATTGGCCAAGACGGGAAATTTGATCGCACAGGCAACCGGAAAGACCTTGCAACACCGCCACCTGAACCAACGCTTCTTGAAAAACTTGAAGAAGCGGGCAGGGAGGTGATCTCGGTTGGCAAGATCGCGGACATCTTTGCGCACAAGGGCCTGACGAAGAAAATAAAGGCGACCGGGCTCCCCGCGCTTTTCGATGTTTCTCTTGGCAAGCTGGATAATGCCCCGGACGGATCGCTGACCTTTATCAATTTCGTCGATTTTGATCAAAGCTTCGGTCATAGAAGAAATGTTGCCGGATATGCGGATGCCCTGGAATATTTCGACGCGCGCCTGCCCGAGTTTCTTAACAACATGCGTGACGACGATATTGTGATCCTAACTGCAGACCATGGCTGTGATCCAACATGGCCGGGCACTGACCATACCCGCGAGCACGTCCCGCTGGTGGCGTATGGGCCGAAACTGAAGCCGGGCAGTGCGGGTGTTCGTAAAAGTTTCGCAGACATAGGGCAAACTGTTGCCACACACCTTGGAATTGCGCCCCTCAAGGCAGGGACAAGCGCGATATGACGACGAATAGAAGGGGGAATCACATGGTTCGTTTGATGGGCGTTCTTATAGCGCTTCTTATGTTGGCAGCGCCGATGGCGCAGGCATATGGCCCAACGGGGCACCGGGTTATCGCGGAACTGGCATCCAAGCACCTGACACCTGAAGCGGCTGCGGCGATCAAGGAACTGCTGGGCAATGAATTTATGGCGGAAGCCGCGAACTGGCCTGATGAAATGCGGTCAAACCCGGATGAATTCTGGCGCCGCACATCGCTGCCGTATCACTATGTTAACCTGCCTGAAGGCGAAACCTACGAACAAAGTGTCAAGAACCCGGCTGGTGATGCGATGACTGCGCTGGCAATGTATACGGCACAGCTGAAAGACAAATCCTTGCCGCTTGAAGAGCGTCAATTGGCGCTTCGCTTTGTCATTCATATCGTGGGCGACCTGCATCAACCACTGCACGCGGGCCACGCAGAAGACTGGGGCGGTAACCGCATTGATGTTGTGTGGTTTGAAGAGATGAGCAACCTGCACAAAGTGTGGGATGAAGACCTTATCAACAAGAAAGGCTTGTCCTTTACCGAGTGGGTGCGTTTCCTTGAGCCGAAAATTTCACCCGAGATGATCACAGAGTGGCAGGCCGCCAAACCTATTGATTGGTTGAACGAGCTGATCGCAATGCGCGGTGACGTGTATAATTTTGGCAGCGGTATTTTCAGCTATGAGTATGTCTATAAATATACGCCGGTGATCAAATCCCAGCTATCCAAGGGCGGGATTCGTTTGGCTGGATACTTGAATGAGATATTCGCTGAAAAATGATGTGATTAAACGAATCGCATAAATAACTGCTGGAAAGAGGGAGTTTTGCTCCCTCTTTTTTATTTTCAGGCATCGCTGTATGAAATTGTAGATAGCATTAAAATGGGGCAGAAAAGCCCTACCTGTGCCTTTTGCAACACGCTTCCAAGTATAAATTTTTTAAGGCGTTATTAACCTTTTCTGCGAATCTTGACACTTTCGTCAAAAAACTGAAAAGAACGACCTATAAAAGGTCTCGTGACGCACGTTTTGCGCGCCTTTGTGACCAGCCTTGACCTTTTGGTCAGGATTTGGTTCGCTGACGCGCAGTTTTGTGTGGGAACTTTTAAACAGCGAAACAGTTGTTCAGCATTCGACTCATAGGGGCCTCACGGCAGGGAGTATGAATGCAAAATGGAGCTTAGGGAATGAAACGCCAATTGAAAGCCGCCTTGTTCGGTAGCGTGGCGCTTGCAGCAATGGCTGCAACGACACCTGCCATGGCGCAAGAAACTTCTTCATCAATTCGCGGTACAGTCGTTAGTCAAGCTGGTTCAGAGCTTGCTGGTGTTACCGTTGAAATCACGCACGTACCTTCCGGCACGACGCGGACCTTCACAACCAACTCAGACGGTGTGTTCTATGCACGCGGCCTGCGCGTTGGCGGTCCTTACATCGTGAAGCTGGCTGATGGCACAGAGTATCAGGCGAATTCGATTGAGGATGTGTTCCTCTCTCTCGGTCGCCCAACTCCTGTGACGCTTGTAGCCGCCGCCGCTGGTTCTAGCATCGAAGAGATCACTGTTACTGCCAGCGCTGTTGCTGGCGTGCCTGTAGCGCTTGGTCCTTCATCTACTTACGATCTTTCCGATCTTGAGAATGCCCCAGCAATCAACCGTGACATTAAAGACGTTATCCGCCAGGACCCTCGCGTATATATCGACGAGACTTTTGAGGATTCCGTACAGTGTGCCGGTGCAAACCCACGTTTTAACAGCCTGACTGTTGACGGTGTTGGCCTGAACGACAACTTTGGCCTGAACAGCAACGGTTTCCCGACTACACGTATTCCTTTCTCCTTCGACGCCATCCAGCAGGTTGCTGTAGAGCTGGCGCCATTTGACGTTGAATATGGTGCGTTCACGGCTTGTAACATCAACGCCGTTACCAAATCCGGTACCAACGAATTCCACGGTGGTGCATTCTTCGATTACTCCAGCGATGGCCTGCAAGGTAAAAACCTTGAAGGTGAAGATCCGTTCGATATTGGTGATTTCTCCGAGAAGCGTTACGGCGCAACTCTTGGCGGCCCAATCATCAAAGACAAACTGTTCTTCTTCGCAGCCTACGAGAAGCTTGAAGGTTCCAAGCTGTTTGACCGTGGTCCAGCCGGTTCCGGTGCTGCTCGTATCGTTCAGGGTGTTTCCCAGGAACAGCTTGACCGTATCGTAGACATCGCGAAAAACATCTATGGTTACGACCCAGGCACACTGCCAGGTTCCCTGCCGGTTTCTGACGAGAAAATCCTCGCCAAGATCGACTGGAACATCAATGACAACCACCGTCTGGCTCTGACTTACAACTACAACGACGGCTTCACGATTGCTGAATCCGATGGTGACGACGACGAGCTTGAGCTTTCCAACCACTACTATGAGCGTGGTACGAAGCTTGAGTCTTACGCTGGTTCCTTGTTCTCTGACTGGACCGACCGTCTCTCCACAGAGCTGCG
>JABXIV010000174.1 GCA_013372925.1 Alphaproteobacteria bacterium | reverse complement strand
GTACGGGTTTCGGCCAGAATAAAAGCCACGCCATTGCCCAACAACCCGCCACCGGGGCTGACCTGACGATCTTCAACGCCCGTCAACTTCAGCGCTGCTGAAACGGATTCGCTACGGTCTGAGCTCAGGTTATTGTGGAAATCGGCTACGTTTGCCTGGGACGAACTATTTGGGCGCGCAGAAGGACGTTCTGCACGTGCAACAGGGCTCGCGGCCCGCGACTTCATAGCAAAAGCGGCATCTGCCATTTTTGCACCCATTTAATTTCACCCGACAACAGTTTAGCGCCAGTTGCCCCCCTTTGGCAATATGGGTAGCGTACGATTCTGGCAGGAAAGCGTGATTCCGTGCTGGTCAGAGGCCAATCGCCTGTGCTATCGCTCATGCCGTAGCGGTCATCCACGCACGGAAATCGGTTTTCGGCGTGCGCATTTCTGGGAGGAGATGGGGGACATGACCCGGACAAGACAAACAAAAGAAAAAGCGAATAGTTAACATGGATAATAATACGCTCGCCATTTACATTCACGAACTCAGGAACCAGTGCCTGCACACTCAGGCGTCGTTCGATCTTTTCAATCAGTCTGTCATGAACAAGGCCGCAACCGGCGTTCTGTATGGCGGCATGATGATTCTGATGCCTGGCAGTCAGATCGCGTCGATCCTGTGGCCAACCCGCGCCCGTTCACGTGGCCGCGGTGAAGCGCTGCGGAAGGCGTTGCAGCTTCCTGAAAAGCACCCCCTGAACGACCGCCGCCTGGCAGAATTGTGGGAACATTCTGACGAGAAACTCGAAGAATGGATCGCCAACACAAAAGGCCAGCAGGTAATTTTCGATTATGTGGGTGACCCAGCAGAAGTGGGCGATGGCAACACACCGGAAGACAGCATCTTCCGTGCCTATAACCCGAACACGCACACCTACTATTACCGCGGCGTGGGCTATAACCTTCAGGCAGTTGCGAAAGCCATCTCTGACGTAGGTGGCCGGGTGAACGCCGTTTATCGCCAGATGTTCCCTGAGCGTGCAGCAGCTGAAGACGAAGCCCGCAAGCGCGCAATGGAAGCACAGCAGGCAGCGGCCCAGGCGCAAGTGCCCGCAGCAGCAGAAGCACCTGCCCCGGCAGAAGCTGAAAAACCTGCAGCGAAGAAGAAGGCGGCACCAAAGAAAAAGGCTGCTGCCAAAAAGCCTGCAGCCAAAAAAGCAGCCCCGAAAAAGGCTGCGGCAAAGAAAGACAAGTAGGTCATTCCTGATACCGCATGAAGGGCTGGCCCATCGCCAGCCCTTTATCAATTAGGGGCTTCTTGGTTTTGCCATTTTGTTCCTGTAGTTATCCGGATTGCCCTGCCATACATTTTTTGTATGATGGCACTCGCTACTTGCAAGGATGATGCACTGATGAAGAAAATTCTGTCTCTAGTAACTCTTGGTTTGGGCCTTGTGGGCACGCCAGTCATCGCTGCCGATTGTGGCGAGCCACCGATGGACCAGATTTCGGTACCAGACGGCGGTGGTGCAAATGCCGACCAGATTCGTGACGCACGTAATGCCATCGTTGCATATTCAAAACGGGTAGACGAATACCTGAGCTGCATGGATCAGCGCGCTGCGAAGCTGCTGCCATACCTGACCAAGGACCAGCAAGCCCGCTGGGACGAAGACCTCGCCGCCGTTCATGAAAATCGCAGGCAACTGCAAATCAAGATGAACGAAGCGATCCGCGCTTATCGCCGCGCCAACAACGAGTAGGCTTCAGCTAAAAGCGGATCCAGCGAAGGGGCCCTTTGGCCCCTTTCTTATTATCCTCCCTCACTTAGCCTGCAATTAATAGACTGGTTCGTCCATTTTATTTGACAGCCCCCGTGCTTCACCCCATCTTCTTTTCAAAGGGAAATTTAGGGGAGACCAATCAGATGCTGGCACGCCGCGCTGTTTATGATGAAGAGCATCACATTTTCAGGGATGCCGTACGGAAATTCTTTGAAGCGGAAGCAACACCGTATGCCGAGGCATGGTCCAAGGCAGGCCAGGTACCGCGCGAGTTCTGGAACAAGGCTGGCGAGGCAGGCATCCTTTGCCCGCAGCTACCAGAAGAATTTGGCGGCGTAGGCGGCGATTACCGTTTCAACTGCGTCATCAATGAAGAGCAGGTTTACAACAGGGCGGGCGGTGCTGCCCTTGCCGTGCATTCCGATATTGTTGCCCCCTACCTGCTGCACTATGGCTCTGACGATATGAAGCAGCGCATCCTGCCGAAAATGGCCACTGGTGAAATGGTTGGCGCAATCGCGATGACCGAACCCGGCACCGGGTCTGACCTTCAAGGAATGAAGACCACTGCGAAGCTCGACGGCAACCATTATGTTGTGAACGGCTCAAAGACCTTCATCTCAAACGGGCAGAATTGTGATTTTGTTATCGTTGCCTGCAAAACCGATCCGAAGGAAGGCGCCAAGGGCGTTAGCCTGATTGTGGTGGAGGCCGACCGTGAAGGGTTCCGCCGGGGCCGCAATCTGGACAAGATCGGCCAGCACTCGTCTGACACATCCGAACTGTTTTTCGATGAAGTGCGCGTGCCCGCCACAAACCTGATCGGGCATGAGGGCGCGGGCTTTATGTATCTGATGCAGCAGTTGCCGCAGGAACGACTTTCGATTGGCGTGATTGCCATGGCTGGTGCCCAGCGCGCATTCGACATCACACTTGATTATGTGAAAGAACGGCAGGCTTTTGGCCGCCCTATCGCAAAGTTCCAGAACACCCGCTTCAAACTGGCGGAAATGAAAACCGAGATTGATGTTGGCTGGGCCTTTATCGACCAGTGCCTCGCCCGCCATGTAAAGGGCGAACTGGATGCTGTGGGCGGCGCCATGTCAAAACTGTGGACCACAGAGATGCAGGGCCGGGTGGTTGACACCTGCGTGCAGCTTCACGGCGGTTATGGCTTCATGGCAGAATATGAAATTGCCCATCACTATACCGACAGCCGGGTGCAGCGCATTTATGGCGGCACATCGGAAATCATGAAAGAGCTGATCGGGCGCTCCCTGTAAACGGAAGTCTGATCGGCAAAAATGGTCATGGGAGTGATTGCAGGGGGCTCATCTTCGTGCTAGACCGACGCTTGCTAGATGTTTGAAGAATGACAAACAGAACAAGACTGAGGACACTCCTATGGCTCGCCGCAAAGTTACCCTGCAAGCAACCCTGCCCCATGGCACTTTCTATTGGGTTACGAATGTTGAAGCCTCCTCTGAAGAGGAAGCCGTAGTGGCCGCAGAAAACCTGTTTCTAGCCGAGATGGAAAACATCGAGGAATGGGAATTCACGGATTTCGACGTCGCTGACGCCTAGGCCCGTTACCTAAGCCCCTGCGCCACAATTGGCGTTATAGCCTCAATTTCACCCCAAAATAGCCGCGCTTCCGGCACCAGTCCGGCAAGCTACCGACATTTGTTGCGTCTATAGCTGTTCCTTCCCCAGCTTTCGGAAGGAACCCTGCCATGCGTATCCTCATTCTCTTTGCAGTCGCTTGCATCTCCACCTCTGCTGTCGCCTCTACCGCCCCTGTCAGTCAATCCTATGATGTGAACAGTGCCGAACCAGGCAGTCTTTATTTCGCGACAGAAAAACCGGGGCGTGTCGTTCGTGCGCCGTTTCTGTCGGCCAATGTGCATATGACGATCACCGGCCCAATTGTTCGCACACGGGTCGTGCAGCAATTCACCAATGGCGGCAACGCCTGGGTGGAAGGCATATACACCTACCCCCTGCCCAAGGGATCGGCCGTGGATACGCTGGAAATGAAGGTGGGCGACCGGGTGATCGTCGGTGAACTGAAAGAAAAAGCTGAAGCAAAACGCACGTTCGAGGCAGCCAAAAGAGCCGGCAAGCGGGCAAGCCTTGTTGTGCAGCGCAGGCCCAACATCTTTTCCACGCGCCTTGCCAACATAGGCCCCGGCGAAACCATCGAAATAGCCATCGAATATCAGGACATGATTGCCCCTCGGGATAATCAGTTCGAACTTCGCTTTCCCATGGTGGTGCGGCCGCGTTTCAATCCGGGCATCCCCCTTGACGACCGGCAGGCGCGCGCTGGATGGGGCTTTGACACAGACGAAGTGCCCGACGGCAGCCAGATAACGCAACCGTGGCTGCATGACCCTTCCGGCACCCACAATCCATTAAGCCTAACCGTGGAACTCGCAGCAGGATTTGATCTCGGCATGCTTGAAAGCCCAAGCCATCAGGTGGCGATCGATCAAGACACCACCACCGCCCGGATTACGCTTGCCGAAGGCGCTGTTCCTGCTGACCAGGATTTTATCCTGCGCTGGCAGCCAAAGCCCACGCAGGAACCAACTGTAGGCCAGTTCTCGGAGACAACCACACAAGGTACGCACAAGCTTCTGATGCTGATGCCACCCTCGGTGAATACTGAGGAAACC
>JABXIV010000287.1 GCA_013372925.1 Alphaproteobacteria bacterium | reverse complement strand
CAAGATGCTGTCGATGGACAAGCCTGTGATCTATTATGAGAATACGGAAGGCGGCCACTCGGCAGCAGCGAACCTGAAGCAGCGCGCCTATACCGATGCCCTGCAAACGGTTTATGTGCTGAAGAAGCTGGCTGACTAGAATGCGCGCTACAGTCGAAGCGATAAGAAGGCGGGGGCTTCCCCGCCTTTTTCTTTATCCACAACAAAATATCACCGGCGGTAAATTTCAGGTGTTCCCTTGCAAATGTTGAGCTACCTTCTTTCCCAAAGAGGAACAAAAGGAAGCCCACCATGAAAAAACGCCTGACCGCCCTTGCCCTTGCGGCAACCATGCTCAGCCCCGCACTGCATGCGTCACAGGAAGCGCCAACCAAATTTGAACAAAAAGCCCTGGAAATTTACCGCACAGCCATTTCCATGCGCACAGCCGAAGGTTTCGGCAATGTGCCCAAGCTGGCGCGCTATCTGGCGAACGAGTTCAAAGCTGGCGGGTTTAGTGAACAAGACATCCACATCAAGGAAATGGGCGAAACAGCGGCCCTGATCGTGCGCTATCGCGGTGATGGTTCATCCGGCAAGAAACCGATCCTTCTGTCTGCCCACATGGATGTTGTGGATGCCCGCCCGGAAGACTGGGAGCGTGATCCCTTCACCCTGATCGAGGAAAACGGTTATTTCTATGGCCGCGGCACCGATGACAATAAAATGGGCATCACGTCGCTCACCACCAACTTCCTGCGCCTGAAAGCGGAAGGTTTTGTGCCAACGCGCGATTTGATCATCGCTTTCTCGGGCGACGAGGAATCAGGCATGGTGACAACCCAGGCGCTTGCCAACGATTTCCGTGACCTGACCGACGCCGAATTTGTGCTGATCGCAGATGCAGGTGGCGGGTCACTGGCGGAAGATGGCAGCGTAATCAGCTACAATATTCAGGCGGCAGAGAAAACCTATGTCACCTTCGAGATGACAGCCACAAACCCGGGCGGCCACAGTTCCCGGCCGCGCGAAGACAATGCCATCTATGACCTGGCTGATGCGCTGAAGAAACTGCAGGCCTACAAGTTCCCGGCTGTTTCAAACGAGCTGACCCGCGCCTTTTTCAAGGCTTCAGCCAAGCGCGCGGAAGGCGATCTTGGTAAAGCCATGGCACGCTTTGCCAAAAACCCGAAAGACGAATGGGCCGTTAAAACCCTGCGGTCATACCCTGAATATGTTGGCACCACGGGCACCACGTGCGTTGCCACAATGCTGAATGCCGGGCACGCAGAAAACGCGCTGCCCCAAACAGCAACCGCAACTGTGAACTGCCGCGTATTCCCCGGCGCAGGCGTTGACAACACACTGAACACCCTCAAGGAAGTTGTGGGCAACCCGGCCATCACATGGGCCACTACCTATGAGCCAACGGAAAGCGATGCTTCGCCGCTGCGTGACGATGTGCTTGGCCCGCTGACAAAGGCCGTTCATACCCTGCATCCGGGGGTGGAGGTTGTGCCAAACATGTCCTCCGGCGGTACAGACGGCATGCACTTCCGCGCTGCAGGCATGGATAGCTATGGCGTGTCCGGCATCTTCATGAAAGGCAGCGACGTTTATGCGCATGGCCTGAACGAACGCCTGCCCGTGAAAGCCTTCTATGACGCGCTTGAACACTGGCATGTGTTGCTGACAGAAATCGCTGGCAAGTAGCCAAAAAAAACACCTCCCCCGCCCCTTGCTTGGCGGCAGCGCCCATAGCGTGTATCATACAGCCATATGATGCATGCTGACGCAAATCGGGGGAGGGCCTTATGGGCGGCAACAATGGCTCGGATGGGCTGATCATCCATTATATGACCATGCGGAAAACAATCGGCTGGCTTGGCCTGTTGTTTCCTTTCATCATGGTTGGCGGCAGCTTCCTGTTTGGCGAACTGTCCATGCGCCTGTCCATCAGCCAATATTATCATTCACCGATGGGCGATGTTTTCGTGGGCATCCTATGTGCGCAAGCCATGTTCCTGTTCGCCTATCGGGGTTATCGCTTCAACCCCGACAAACCCGGCCACAAGTTCCCAATCAAGCTTTCCGATAATGCCGCTGGCAACATCGCCGCGCTCGCGGCCGTGGGCACGGCGATTTTCCCCACCATCGAGTGCGACGCATCAGGCGGGTGCGGGGCCGATGTTTCATCCTATCTGCACTGGATATTCTCCGCCCTCTTTTTCCTGATTTTGGCCTATATATGCCTGTGCCTGTTCACCCAGACGGGCGATGTTGAACCAACGATCCAGAAAAAGAAGCGGAACAAGGTTTACCGGGCATGCGGCACCGTTATGTTGCTGGCGATGGCCGGGGCCGTGGTGAAAGCGCTGTTGCCCGCTGAGCTGGAAGCCAGTGTAGACGCGCTGAACCCCATCTTCTGGCTGGAAACAATTGCGGTGATGGCCTTCGGGCTTTCCTGGTTCGTCAAGGGCGAAGCCATCCTGAAGGACTTACCTTATGAGGAAGAAGGGGCTGAAAGTGGATAAACTAATTCAAGCAAATACCGTGCTATTAATTATGTGGCTTATCCTACCGGGTTTCATTGCCAACTCGATGATTAGCGGAATCGGCAAAACCAAACTCGGCACACATCGATATGCATGGCTATCTTTCTTTGCTGTATCCTTATTTTCCATCATGCTCACTCTGGTTATTGCGTTTGTTTTGGATGGTCACTTCTGCTGGAGAGATGCTTCTTCTCAACGCTGTTCGCTAGCTAACAACGTCGTGAAAACAGTAGTAGCAATGAACAAAGTTAGCCTAACTCAAATTCACTCTGCTTATCCTTCTCTCTCAAGCATTGGCTATTGGGCTTTTACGCTTTCAGTAGCTGCAATCACAGTTTTCTTTGCCTTCATCACAACAATCATCGGTGTCTTGATCCAACATAGAAAACTTATTGTAGGCCCCCTTTCTAAGCTCCTCAAAATAAACGATCAGTATAGCGACAACCTGAATAAGCTGATTCATGGAGACAGCAATAATGTAGTCACGGTTCGATTACTCAACCCAATAACTGTCTACAAAGACAACTCGACCTCTAACCTACAGCAAGATACGGCCATTTTGGCGTATGAAGGCGTATTGGAACCGGATGTCCTAGATAGCTCCTCGTTTCATATTGAGAGTGAATCTTCTGATATTTTTTTGATGTTGTTAGGCTTTGAGTTAAGCAACGGAACCAAGGTTAATGCCAGGGTAAATAGCTCAGACGAAATCCTTACAGGCGTCTGGATTTCCTTAAGTAATATAGCTTCTATCGAAAAAACGGGCGTGGGGTATACTGAACCCAACAAAAAGAAAAAGCCTCGCAAAAAAATAGTCCTGCCCAAGCCTTGGGGCATATTTCTGACGTGGGTATCTGGTATAACGCTTGGCTTCCTAGCAACATTGGCAATCCTACTTTAGCTAGAAATCCTGGAAATTTAAGGCTATAATGAATTTTAAGGAGATTTGAATGGGACAATTTCGTTCTAAAAGTAGCGGTAGATCGCAAGAGTACACAGAAACTGTGAACACTTTCAGAGGTGACCCTGATTCTGCCGCATCAAAAGGCGTGACATATATGGAAGTTAAGCTACCTCGCGGGCTAACTGGACATTATGTTTCTCAGTCTAATTCTATTCAAAACGCTCTCGTGACAGCCAGCAAAGAAATGCCTGGGACTGTTGTGGCGCTTAGCGGTGAAGTCATAAAGAAAAAGCAATAACTCTCGAAATAGCTGATTTATTCACTTTTTTCAGAAACAAAGCGATCTCATCGTCTCCATTTACCTGACGCCTAAAAGCCCCAGTCGCTGACGTTCACGCCATAGGTTTCGCTGAGCGTTGCCATATCACCCGCCAGCGCTTCATGAAGCGCTGTTCTGACCTCGGGCGAAAGCTTCACTTTCCGAACATGATCAAGGTGCGTTTTACGGGCGTTTTTGCGTTCAAGCGCAATTGGTTCCTTCGGGGGCGCAATTTCCAGAAAATTCCAAACCTTCGCCAAGGTTTCCTGCGGGCTGGCCTTCAGGTCATCCAGCCTAAGCAACAATACACGCCCGGCCTGCCACTCAGCTTCATACTGCTGAAGCTGGGCGGCGTAACTGGAGATCTGTAGCGCGCGGCGATAATAGCGGAGCGCATCACCCCTGCGCTGATATTTTTCGGCAGCCGCCTCACTGCTGGCAACAATGTGCGCCACCTGGCTTTCGATCCGGTCAACCGGGTCACGCATCAGATAGATAAACCGGGCACCCGTTGTGCACCCACGTATCATGCCCGCACAGTCGCCACGGAACGGATATTTGCTGTAGGCCGTTGATGCATCCAGCAGATACTTGGGCCTTGGCCCATTCAGGCGCTTCAGAAAGGGCTGCTTCCAAAGACGCAAATAAGCCGCCACATCCGAGATTTCTGAGCCATCTTCAGTGAAAAAGGCAGGCTCCTTCTGTGTGCCCAGCATAATATCGGGATGCTGGTTCAAAACACCGGCAAGCGAACTGGTGCCGCTTTTCATAGCCCCGAGTATGAACAGGAACCGCTGCCCCTTCGGGAGGTTTATCTGACCAGATGGCGCCATAGACAAGCCCTAGATCCCCAACTGGCCCTGTGCCGACGCCAACGCTTCCAACTGCCAGTTAATCGGCGTCTTTCCTTGCGTTTCAAGGTAGGCATTCGCCTTTGAGAAATGCCCACACCCGAAGAAACCACGATAGGCGCTAAGCGGCGAAGGATGAGGACCTTCAAGCACCAGGTGACGCGCCTTATCAATCCCGGCACCCTTCTTCTGCGCGTAGCCGCCCCATAATATGAACACAAGGCCCTCATGGTGGCGGTTCAGCTCGTCAATGATCCGGTCTGTGAATTTTTCCCAGCCCTTGTTCTGGTGCGCGCCAGCCTTGCTGGCCTCCACCGTCAGCACTGCGTTCAACAGAAGCACACCTTGCTTCGCCCAGCCTTCCAAATGCCCATGACCCGGGTGTTTCACCCCCAGGTCTTGTTCCAGCTCTTTATACAT